>CAZHSK010000012.1:0-19752 GCA_964535235.1 uncultured Treponema sp.
ACAAGGATGGCTTGCCTATGACAAAGATGGCGTCTTCGGCGATCTCCCTGCGGCTGGCCGAAGGTCTTTCCCGTACGAAAAAATCCACCTGATTGTAAACATGGATAGCATACGCGACTCCATTGGCGATAAGCATGACAGGAATCATTATGCTGACGGAATAAAGGGGAATACCTAGGGCTGTCATAAGTCCAAACGACCAAACGGTACTAGCTAGCACTACGAAGAGCGTTATCAGGGTTCGGCTCGCTTGCCTGAGCGCGATCAACAGTACGATTGTGATGACAAGAATAACCAGGGGAGCTGTACGGCTCATGTCTTTAGGCCCGAGCTTCGCGAGGGTGCCTTCTACAATAGGCCTTCCAGCCACATGGATCTTTTCTGGACCCGAGAATTGCTCGGCTATTCGCATGATTTCGTTATACAGGTCGTTGGAAAACCCGCTTTCAGGCAGCTCAACCGATACCAAGGCGGTTTTTCCATCCTTCGATACCATGCGCCCTGCGACCATTGTGTTGCTACTGACAGTGGCGCCTATCGCGTCGGCTTCTTCTTGGGAAAGCGGCGCGGCGGTATAAAAGCGTCTAATATCCAGGCCGTCTTCGGTGCCGAGGATGTTGTCGCCGGTATGAATCGATTGAATCCTGGAATTAGAAAGGCCCTCAATTTCATGGAGTGCCGTTTCTATCTCTATCAATTTGCCGAGCGTCCCCGGGTTGAATACCGATTCCGGATGCTCCACTGCGAGGAGAATTGCGTCGGTGATCATAAATCGCTGGTTGGCTTCTTCGCTGTACACAAAGGCCGGATGCGTTTGCGGCATGTATTCGTCCAGATTGGTTTCCATGTGAAACGAAGAAACCACCGATATTCCCGCTAGCACAGTTATTGCCATTACTGCCACCACTGCAGTTAAAGGCTTTCTAGTAATCAGGGCAAAAAAGCGGTGCACTGGGCGCTCCTGTATAGAGATATTTTTAGTTAGCTAATTTTAACTAACTTTATGAAAACAAATAAACGAATTTAATTGTCTTCGAACTACAAAACCTAAGCTGCCGAAATCAAGCGTAGAACGGAATGAATATATTCCTGCGTATTTTTTACTAAGGATAACTTTTTAATATGGTCCCTATTCAACTGCCACTCGGATACAAGGATTCGGAATCCTCCAATCAGCATTATGGATACCGCGGTGGTATCCAGGTCCTTTTTAAAACTGCCTTCGGCGATGCCTTTGTCGAGCATCGTTTTAATTCCGTCCCCTGTCTCCTTGATCATCCGGCGGATTCGCCACAGAAGCTCAAGATCCTGCCTGAAAAGCATATCGGGATACAGAATAATCACCAGCGACGGCAGGGATTCAAAGGACTGAGCCTGGCGAAGAAAAAAGCTGTAGAGGCATTCCTGGGCGGGCTTATTGTCAAGAAGTGTGTGCTGCCAGGCTTCGTTGCGTATCGAAATAATCTCGTCGACTATGGCGGAGAGAATAGAAGCCTTGGAATCAAAATGCCTGTACAGGGCAGGCTCGCTCACGCCCACTGCCTTTGCGAGATTCTTTATGGTGAGCTCCTGTATTCCCTGTTCGGCGATGAGGGCAAAGGCTGCCTTGAGTATGTCTTTCTGTCGTTCAGTTGTATTCATAGTGATTACCGTACTAGTTAGTAAATGCTAACTAACATTTTGTCAAGGACTCAAGCGACGCCAAACTAAGCAAAGATCGGCTATTTTCTTCGTATACGATCCCTTTACTCTATGATAGGCTTATAATTACGTTGGAAACATAAATTTTTTAATTACACGCGGTAAAGAGAAACCACAGGACGGGTATGTCGATGGAAAAAGAAAAGAAATTCAAGGCTATGATAAAAGCAAACGATTTATCCCCAATCGAGGCATATATCCAGGGTTTCGAGGGAATAAAAAGGGCGAGGTTGGAGGAGATTTACGCGATGATAAAGGCCGAGGCTCCAGACGCTACCGAGAAGATTTCCTATGGCATGCCAACCTTCTACTTATATGAAAATCTGGTACATTTTGCCGCCCAGGCCAAGCACTTGGGTTTCTACCCAAGCCCCAGCGGGATCAAGGCCTATGAGGCGGAGCTAGGAGGCTACAAGTATTCCAAAGGGGCGCTGCAATTTCCCTATGATAGGCCCTTGCCCGAAGATCTGTTGCGAAAGATAGTCCAATTCAGATTGCATGAAATAAGAAAAAGGCGTAGGTAGATGTTTTTTCACATTAAAAAGCGAAAGCAAAAACTGGTATGGAGTGAGTAGCTAAGCAAGAAGCGTTGACGTAGCCTGATGGGGAAAATATCTTTGTAAGGAAAGTAAGGAGATTATATGGAACTTGCACGACTTACATCGAAAGGTCAGATTACAATTCCCATCGCGATAAGGAAAAAACTAAAGCTCAAAGAAGGGGACAAGGTTTTTTTTATCGAAGAAGACGGAAAAATTATTTTTCAAAACGCTTCGCTGGCAGCATTGAGCAACTTCCAGAATGAAATGGTCGGGGAGGCGCAAATAGCAGGCTTTTCTTCGGAAGAGGATGTTGTCGCCTATATTAAAAAGATCCGATCTCAAGACAGAGAAAATTAGTGAGAGTATTTATCGATTCTAATATTATACTCTCCGCAGCGCTCTTTCCTGATAGAGAAGTAGCAAAAATCTTATCCTACCTTTTAAAAACACATACTATCATCATTTCGAGCTATTCAATCCGAGAATGCGATACTGTGTTCACAAGGAAATTTCCATAAAAAATCACTTCATTAAATACTTTTTTCGAGAGCTTGGAATATGAACGATTTGAGACGCCTGCAAACATAAATATTCAAGATTACCCAAGCATGCGAGATATAAGCGATATCCCGGTTTTGGCTTCGGCAATACTGTCTGATGCGGATATCCTGCTTACGGGCGATAAAGACTTTACCGCAATAAAAATGAAGAAGCCGTTGATTTTTACTCCAAATCAGTATTTTCAGTTAATAAACAATAAAGGAAACAATTAACTAAAAGCGCTAGCGAGTTGGACTATCCACATTGGCTTCCTTACTGCTACTTGCTTAAATATCGGAAAGTAAGTATTTTTTTACTATACCCTCCCCACCAGGGGTGGGAAATGATAGTTCCAGAACCCAGGAGACGACCATGGACCATTGCTCCGCCGAAAGCCAGAAAGCCCTCGCTCTGCTGAAAAACGCCAAGGGACAGGCAGAAGCAGCGATTCGCATGATAGAGGAAGACCGCTACTGCATCGACGTGTCCAAGCAGATTCTCGCGACAGCGGCGATGCTGAAGAAGGCTAACCTCCTCGTGCTACGCCAGCATATCGATACCTGCGTGAAGGACGCTATCGAAAAGGGCCAGGGCAAGGAAAAGGTGGAGGAGATCGCCATGGTGCTGGACCGGTATGTGGGTTCCCCGGAATGACAGTGAGGCAAGACTATGGATGCTGAAGATATGAAGACTTCCAACACAGGAGCCGGCGAGCTGCGGCAGATCGCCATTCCTGTGGGAGGAATGACCTGCGCATCTTGCTCGGCCGCGGTGGAGCGTTCGCTCAAAAAACTGCCTGGAATAAAGATCGCGACGGTAAATCTCGCCACCGAAAAAGCCACCGTGAGCTATGATCCGGCGGGAGTTCGGATTTCAGAGATCAAGGGAGCGATTAAAAAGGCCGGCTACGAGCCCTTAGTGCTGGAAGAGGATTCCAGTTCCAGGACGGATACGCACCGGGAGGAAAAGGAGCGGAGGCTGCGCCTGATGTGGCGGCAATTCATTGTTTCGGCTGGATTTTCGATTCCCCTCTTCTATATCGCCATGGGGCACATGGTAGGGCTTCCCCTGCCCTCCTGGCTCCACCCAGAGCATTTTCCTCTGCGTTTCGCCCTGGTCCAGATCGTCTTGGTGATTCCGTCCATAATAGCTGGAAGAAGGTTCTATAGCGTAGGCACGAAGGCCCTGCTTCACGGTGCACCCAACATGGACAGCCTGATCGCCATGGGGACCAGCGCGGCCATACTCTACAGCCTTTATTCGGTGTACAGGATTCTATCCGGCGACGGCAGCGCGACGATGGAACTGTATTTTGAGACTGCCGGCGTCATCATCACCCTGATCCTCCTGGGCAAGGCGCTGGAGGAACGTAGCAAGGGCAGGACTTCGGAATCTATCAAGAAATTGATGGGGCTTCAGCCTAAGACCGCGACGGTGATCCACCTCGATAAGGAAATCGAACTGCCCATAAGCGAAGTGGAGCCGGGAGACTTGATTCTGGTGCGGCCGGGCGAACGCGTCCCGGTGGACGGACTGGTAGTTTCGGGCGCAAGCGCCGTGGACGAGTCCATGCTTACCGGAGAGTCGATCCCGGTGGACAAGGGCCCGGGGGCCCAAGTGGCTGGGGGAACCATCAACAAGAACGGGGCTCTAACATTCAGGGCCGAGAAGGTAGGCGCGGACACGGCGCTGGCGCAGATCATCAAGTTGGTGGAGGATGCCCAGGGTTCGAAGGCACCCATAGCCAGGATGGCGGATCTGATTTCAGGCGTCTTCGTGCCTGTGGTTTTCGGTATAGCTGTTCTATCCGCTGTGGCCTGGCTAATAGCAGGGCATACAGCCGTATTCGCCCTCACAATCTTCGTGGCAGTGCTGACTATCGCCTGCCCCTGCGCTCTTGGGCTGGCTACACCTACGGCTATCATGGTGGGCACGGGCAAGGGCGCCGAGCTGGGCATTCTGATAAAATCCGGCGAGGCGCTGGAGACGGCGGGTTCTATCCAGACTGTGGTCTTCGACAAGACAGGGACGATCACGGAGGGCAGGCCTGTGCTCACCGATATTCTGCCCTTAGGTGGCGTGGAAGAGGAGAGGCTGCTTGGGTTGGCCGCCGCCGCGGAGAAGGCTTCCGAGCACCCCTTGGGCGAGGCCATAGTCGCCGCGGCGGCGGCACGGGGCCTCAGCCTTCCGGAAGTTGCCTCCTTCCAGGCCAAGCCCGGCCGCGGCATCGAGGCCCTCATAGAAGGCAGGACTTTCCTCCTCGGCAATGCCCGTCTGATGGCTGAATCCGGTATCGACACTATTGTCCTCGCCTCCCAGGCCAAAACCAAGGCCGCCGAGGGCAAAACCCCCATGTACGCCGCCTACGATGGTCAAGCCCTCGGCATCATCGCCGTGGCCGATGTGGTAAAACCCCAGAGCGCTGCCGCGATCGCCAAGCTCCAGGCCATGGGCATTCAGACAGTCATGATCACCGGCGACTCAAGGCCCACCGCTCTGGCGATCGCCCGCCAGGTGGGCATAGACAGGGTTCTGGCCGAGGTCCTGCCGGGCGATAAGGCCGAGGAAGTGGCACGGCTGCAGTCCGGCGGGCACAAGGTGGCCATGGTGGGCGACGGTATCAACGACGCTCCCGCCCTGGCCAGGGCCGACGTGGGCATAGCCATCGGCACCGGCACCGATGTGGCCATGGAGAGCGCCGATATCGTGCTCATGAGGGGCGACCTCGACGGGGTTGCCTCGGCCCTGGAGCTGTCTCGCAAAGTGATGCGGAACATTAGGCAAAATCTCTTTTGGGCCTTTGGTTACAACGTCCTGGGCATCCCCGTGGCGGCAGGCCTGTTGTACGCCTTCGGCGGACCCCTCCTGTCGCCGGTTCTCGCCGCCGCAGCCATGTCCATGAGTTCTGTTTCCGTGCTGACCAACGCCCTGCGCTTGAAACGTTTCAAAGCATAAATCGCAAGTGGTTTGTATATCCTACAGCTCACTCTCACGTAGGATATTATTTTTTTACGTTTAGCTTCGAATGTTTTATACTATTAATAGAAGGGCTTAGCCTCCCGCTTATAAAAAGGAGATATCGATGAGAAAATTATTAAAGATCGAAGGCATGTCATGCGGCCATTGCGTCATGCATGTGCAGTCCGCCCTGGAGGATATTCCCGGGGTAAAATCCGCCAAGGTGGATCTTCTGGAACGCACGGCAATGGTGGATGGCGATAACCTTAACGATCAGGCACTGCGCGCCGCCGTAACCGAGGCGGGGTATTCGGTAAGCTCGATTATGCCTTGAGAGAATGTGAAAATATGACGCCGCTCCAAAGATCGTCTTTTAGAGCGGCTCGAAGCAGGCTACGGCTTTCATATCACGATCGACTTTAATTGAAGTATCCATTTTAAAATCCTGACTTATTAAATCGGTATAATTTCCATTTTCATCTTTGCCCCAGCATTGCCAATATAGAAATTTATAACCAGTTTTAGGTCCAGCGCTGATCAGTACGCTTGAACCCGACGCATACACGTCAGGATAGTTTTCTTCCCTCGTTACGTTACCATACGCATCATTATTGGCCTCAACAGTCATCACATAGTATTTTTGAGCCTCCGTGGTGGTCGTAGTCGTATTAGAAGCTACAGTAGTGGTGGTTGTCGTCGAAGGGCTCGTTGTCGAAGGATCGGGGATTTTTTCAAATGCTACTTTTATTTCCGTGGCCTGCTCATCTTCATCATTAGGACGACCTGAAACAGTATATAAAAGCTTTTCTGTATCTGTGAGCTTTAATGGAGAAGGTTGAGACTGTTCAAGATGACCATATGATTCCCCACTTTGCACCGTAAGTGTTTCTATACGCCAACCTTGTGCAGGAGTCACAGTAACCGAGAAAGCTGAATCATTTTCATCTAGTTCGTAATAACCCGGTGGTGGATTTGTAGTCCCTTCCCCCTTCAATATTTCTATGAATAAGGAATAATGCAGGTCACAGAATAGGGACATAAAGAGTGGGCTAATTGCTACGATGATGGCCAGAGTTTTGGAAAGAGAAAACTTTTTCTTCATAGCTTTCCCCCATCGGCGCTCGGTCAGGCATGCGCCTTTATTACATCTGAGTAATAATTATATGGGGGTGCTGGAATAATTCAAGAACTAGCTACATCCGCGAGCTTTACCGTCTGGGGCTCGGTGGTTTCACCTTCGAGACGGCGATATTCTTCCAGAAGTTCTTTGCCGCGGCGGGAGATGCGGGCGGGCACCTGGACAAGGATTTTTATGTAGAGGTCGCCCTTGCGGCCGCTGGAGCTGGGCACCCCTTCTTCCCGGATGCGGAGGAGCTTGCCGTGCTGGGTGCCTGCGGGGACTGCGAGTTTGATCTTCTTTCCATCCAATGTGCCTATCACCACTTCACCGCCCAGGGCCGCAGTGCTCATGTCGATGCGTACCGCACAGTAGAGGTCCTGCTCGTGGCGTTCAAAGAATTCGTGGGATCGTACATGGATGAAGACATAGAGATCGCCTGGGGCGCCGGCGTTGGGTCCCACATCTCCTTGGCCGGGGATGGTTACCCGTTTGCCGTCTTCCACCCCGGCTGGAATGGTAACTTTTATCTTTTGCTTTTTCTTGGTGATGCCGCTGCCTGAGCAGTCGTGGCAGGGCTTGTCGATGACAGAGCCTTCGCCGCCGCAGGCGGGGCAGGGCTGGGAAATGGAGAAAAACCCTGAGCTCCGGCGCACCTGGCCTGAACCTTTACAGGTACCGCAGACCTTACGCCCCGACCCGTCCACCGAGCCCGAACCGGAACAGGTTTTACAAGTATCGTCCTTGCTATAGGCAATTTCCACGGTGGTTCCGTAGACAGCCTTTTCGAAGGGAAGTTCTATATCGTAGCGAAGGTTGGAACCTCTGCGGGGCCTGTCGGAGCGCTGATCTTGGCCGAAGCCGCCTGCGTTGCCAAAGATGGAGCCAAAGATCGACGAAAAGTCGCCAAAGCCGCCGAAGATGTCTTCAAAATCCCTGTACACGGTGGAGTACTGCTGACCGCCGCCAGACATGCCTTCGACCCCGGCAAAGCCAAACTGGTCGTAAGCTTGGCGTTTTTGGTCGTCACCCAGTACCTCGTAGGCTTCGGTAGCTTCCTTGAATTTTTCTTCAGAGGCCTTGTCGCCGGGATTCTTGTCGGGATGGTACTGAATGGCAAGCTTTCTGTACGCCCGTTTGATGTCGTCCTTTCCGGCGCCCTTCTGGAGGCCCAGGACTTCGTAATAATCTCGCTTCGCCACTTTTCTCTTCCCTCGAAGTAAAACTTAGGCGCCGCTCCTGGAATTACCAGGATACGCGACGCCTGTTATCGATTATTTCTTCTCTTCGTCGTCGACTACCTTGTAGTCCACGTCGTCGGCGTTCTTCGTGTCGGGACCGGCGCCGGGGGCTTCCTGGCCAGCCTGTCCGGCGAATCCGCCTTCGGAACCGCTGCCTGGAGCCTGCCCCGCGCCGGCAGCGCCCTGAGCGTGCTTGTACAGCTCCTCGGAGAGCTTGTAGGAAGCCTGCTTGAGGGTTTCGGTCTTCTGTTTGATGACCTCGAGATCGGTGCCTTCCATGGCCTTCCTCAAATCCTTGACAGCTGCTTCGATAGTTTCTTTCTCACCAGCTCCTACCTTGTCGCCTAAGTCCTTGAGGGTTTTTTCGGTCTGATAGATTAGGGCGTCGGCCTCGTTGCGGGCCTCGATTCGCTCCCTCTCGCGCTTGTCTTCTTCGGCATGGGCTTCGGCTTCGCGCACCATTTTGTCGATATCCGACTCATTGAGGCCGCTGGAAGCTTCGATGCGTATTTTCTGTTCCTTGCCTGTGCCCAGGTCCTTGGCTGAAACGTGCACAATGCCGTTGGCGTCTATGTCGAAGGTAACTTCTACCTGAGGAACGCCGCGAGGTGCAGGCGGTATGCCCACTAGATCAAAGCGGCCCAAGGTGCGGTTCTGGCCGGCCATTTCGCGTTCACCCTGGAGCACGTGGATGGAGACCGCAGTCTGTCCGTCGGCGGCGGTGGAGAAAATCTGGCTCTTGCGGCAGGGGATGGTTGTGTTACGGGTAATGAGCCTGGTGAAAACCCCGCCCAAGGTTTCGATGCCCAGAGAGAGGGGAGTGACGTCGAGCAAGAGGACGTCTTTGACGTCACCGCCCAGAATTCCACCCTGGATGGCGGCGCCAATAGCCACGGCTTCGTCGGGGTTGACCCCCTTGGAGGGTTCCTTGCCAAAGATTTCCTTTACTACCTGCTGGACCTTGGGGGTTCGGGTGGAACCGCCCACGAGGATTACTTCGTCGATCTTGTCCACCGTGAGGCCTGCGTCGGCTATGGCCTTGCGGCAGGGTTCCTTGGTGCGCTCGAAGAGATCGGCGCACATCTGCTCAAAGCGAGCCCTGGTGAGGCTCTTGGTGAGGTGCTTGGGACCGGTCTGGTCGGCGGTGATAAAGGGCAGGTTGATTTCAGCCTGCTGTACGTTTGAAAGTTCAATCTTGGCTTTTTCGGCGGCTTCGCGTACCCGCTGAAGGGCCATACGGTCCTTGGAGAGATCGATGCCCGAATCTTTCTTGAACTCGTCCACCAGCCACTGGGTGATTTTGAGGTCGAAGTCGTCGCCTCCCAAGTGAGTGTCGCCGTTGGTGGACTTGACCTCGAAAACGCCTTCGCCCAGCTCGAGGATGGAGATATCAAAGGTACCGCCGCCCAAATCGTAGACGGCGATGGTGCGCTCTTTCTTCTGGTCCTTGTTGAAGCCGTAGGCCAGGGAGGCGGCGGTGGGCTCGTTGATTATGCGCTTTACCTCGAGGCCGGCGATCTTGCCAGCGTCTTTGGTGGCCTGGCGCTGAGCGTCGTTGAAATAAGCCGGCACCGTGATGACGGCCTCGGTGACGGGCTCGCCCAGGTAGTCTTCGGCGGTTTTCTTCATCTTCTGGAGGATGAAGGCGCTGATTTCCTGGGGGCTGTACATCTTGCCCGAGACATCGACCCTGACATCGTTGCCGTTGTCCACTACTTTATAGGGCACCATCTTGATTTCAGACTGGAGCTCGACAAAGCGACGGCCCATAAAACGCTTGATGGAGTACACGGTGTTCTCGGCATTGGTGATCATCTGGTTCTTGGCTGGCTGGCCGACCACCCGCTCGCCCTTGGAGGTGAATCCGACGATGGAGGGAGTAGTCCTCTGCCCTTCGGAGTTGGCGATGACGATGGGCTCGCCGCCCTCCATCAATGAGACGCAAGAATTGGTCGTGCCAAGGTCGATACCTATGATTCTGCCCATATAAAATTCTCCTTACTAAGACTTTCTTTTTCAGTGTGAGCCAGCGCCTTTCTAAGGGCACCTGGCCGGCCTTCAGGAGACTTCGCCTTCTGAGGCCTGGGCGGGCTTTTGAGCCCCGCCGGGAATCTTCACTCTCACTTTCGCGCTTCTGAGCACTCGCTCGTTGTGGGCATAGCCAGGGAGGTATTCCTCCGAAACTACGGCCTCTTCGACATCAGCCGGCTCGGCGAAGAGCGCCTCGTGCCTGTTGGGATCGAAGGGGCTGCCCACGGATTCAAATCTCTTTAAAGCATACTTATTTTCCAGCATTTGCGACAACTGCCTATGGACGAGAGCCATGCCTTCGTTGAGCGTCTCGAAACTGTGGGCGGCGGCAGCCGCTTTCATGCCCCTGTCGAAATCGTCCAGAACAGGGATAAGATCGGTTAAAATGGAGGAAAGGGCGTATTTTTGCCCGTCTTCCTTTTCCCTGAGCATGCGCTTGCGGAAATTGACTTCCTCGGCTAACTTGCGCAGATACTTGGCGTTGAGCTCCTCCACTTCTGCCTTGAGTGCTGCCAGCTCCTTGCGGGCAGTCTCTAGCTCGTCCGCGAGTCCGGAGGAGGGCTGGGCTTCGGTTGCCTGCCCTGACGCCTGTTCTGGCTTGGCTGCCTGGGCGCCTGCGGCCTGGGAAGCTGCGGCTAGCTCTGGAGCAGTGGCAGGGGCGTTTGGGGGTGTCGGGCGCTGTGCGTCAGAGGCGGCCGTGGGAGCCTGGGAGGCCGCAGTTTTATCCCTCGAGCTTTCTGTTTCGTGTCTATGCTTGGACATGTTCCTACCTTGCGATGTGATAAATCGTGCGAACTACGTACTCAGATAACATAATAACCCAGGGCATGAACGTCAACATTCCCATTGACTTTGCGGGATTCTACCTTACCATTGCTAGTGAAGGAGTACGTATTGCAGGCGCAACGACCAGCCTTGGTAGCGGAACAACGACAGAAGCTCAACCCCAGGATGCTCCAATCCATCAAGATTCTCGCAATGCCCATCGTGGAGCTGACCGAGGAAATAAGGAATGAGCTGGAAACCAACCCAGCCCTGGAAGTCTTGGACGACAGAACGGAGATCTCCCTGGACTCCTATTCCGAGGAAAAGGCCGAAAGCCCCAACGATGAGTGGGGCGATGGAGCCGACGATTACTCCTTTTCCCCTTCCGGGCAGGATGAAGATTCCAAGCATAAATTTCTGGAGGGCGCCATAGCCCTTCCCGAAACCTTGCAGGAACATCTTCTAGCCCAGCTGCGGATGCTTTCTCTCAATCCCTCCATAAGGAATATTGGGGAGCGTCTCATACAGAACCTGGACGAGGACGGTTTTCACCGCAGCCCTCCGGAAGAGCTCTGCCCGCTTTGCCCCAAGGAAGAGCTGATCCAGGCCATGGAAATTGTGCGCAGGCTGGACCCTAACGGAACCTGCACAAAGGATTACAGGGAGAGCCTTATTGTCCAGGCATCTATGGATCCCACTGCCCCCGAAGGTGTCCTGGAGGTGATGAGTAGCCATCTGGACAAGCTGGAAAAGGGCAAGCACGCGGAAATACGCCGCAGCCTGCGCCTCAAAGATCCTCAGATGGAGCAGATTCTTTCCTATGTAAAGACTCTTTCACCCTTTCCAGGCCGCGCCTTCTCCACCGAAAAGACCCGCTATGTAGTACCCGATCTGGCAATCCGGGTTGAAGACAACGAATTCGTGATTGAACTGAACGATGAAATTATACCGCTTCTTGGGATTAACCCGTTTTTTTCTGAACTTTCAGCAAAAAAAAGCGGATCTAAAGACAAGGATACAGTATCTTTTGTAAGAGAGAACATAGAAAAGGCCAAGTTTTTTATCGGCTCGCTCCAGCAGCGCAATCAGACCTTGCTGAAGGTAGCCAAGGTGATTGCCAAATTTCAGGCCAGGTTCTTCGTGGAAGGCCCCCAGGCGATGCAGCCTCTAACATTGAGGGATGTGGCCGATGAAGTGGGTGTGCATGAAACGACGGTGTCGCGTATAGCGAACGGTAAGTACGTGCAGACGGAGTGGGGCATATTGGAGCTGCGGCGCTTTTTTACCAACCCCGTGTCCTCTACATCGGCAGGGAAGGTGCAGCACTCCAAGGAGAGCGTGAAGGCTACACTCAAGGAAATTCTGAAGGGGGAGGACGGGGAAAAACGAGCCCTCTCCGACAGAGAGCTTATGGATATTCTCGCCGAACGGGGCATTAAGATTGCGCGCCGTACGGTGGCGAAATATCGTGGCGAGCTGGATATGGACTCGTCCTTCAGCCGTCACAGAAACTGAAGGCGCAGGGCTCTAAAGCCTTGCAGACTACTAAAGGAGGCGCACATGAATATCGACGTTCGTTCCGTACATTTCGACCTAAGCGATGAGAGCAAAAAGTATTTGGCCACCAAGGTTGAGAGGGTCGGGTACGCGAAGGACATGATCGTCGATCTTCTGTTCGTTTTTACCAAGGATTCGAAGAACTACAAATTGGAGGTTACCACCAATTTTCGCTGGGGGCTTCAGGCCCACCTACAGGAAACCTCTTTTGAAATTAATCCGGGAATAGACATGCTCATCGATAAGCTGGATAGCAAAATCGCCAAGGAAAAGCAGAAGATCCAGAGCAAGAAGTAGCGGCCTGGGGCTTCGGCTTCGCTGATTTACCAGCTTCCTCTTTCATAGTACACTGCTGGGCGTGATAGGAAACGAGCCTAAGGGCTTTACCGTTCTCGACCTGCTCTCGTTGGAACTCAAAGAGCAGAACTCCCTCAACCTCACCTGTGTAGCGGGAAGGGCAGGCCTGGGGCGTCAGATTACCGTGCCCGACATAAACAGGCCCGGCCTTGCCCTTGCGGGATTCTACGAGTCCTTCGCTTGGAACCGCCTCCAGGTATTCGGACGGGGCGAGTTTGCCTATCTGGCCAAGCTCGACACGGAAGGCCTGCATCAATCGGTGGAGACTCTTTTTTCTTATGACATCCCCTGCTGCATTTTTACCAGCTCGCTAAAGCCTTCCAGCAGCTTTCTGGATGCCGCCGAAGCGGCCAGCTGCGCGGTTTTGGTCACCGATCATAACTCCAACGAATTTTCAGGAAGGGTCTTGCGCATTCTTTCGGATATCTTCGCTCCCAAAACTACGGTGCACGGGGTACTCGTGGAGGTGTTCGGCATTGGGATTCTCCTGGTGGGGGATTCGGGCGTTGGCAAGAGCGAGACGGCCCTGGAGCTGATAGAGCGGGGGCACAGGCTTGTAGCCGACGATGTGGTGGAGATCCGCTGCGTAAATGGCTCGATTCTGATGGGCCAGGGCGCCAACAAGGTAATTGGGCACCACATGGAGATCCGCGGTCTGGGCATCATCAACATTACCCATCTTTATGGCGTGGGAGCCATTCGAGATAAGAAGCAGATTCAGCTGGTGTGCCAGCTGGAGGACTGGAACCCCGACAAAGTTTACGACAGGATAGGAATGGACGAGCTTGCGACGGACATTCTTGGGGTAAAGGTGCCTAAGCTGGAGATTCCTGTAAAGCCCGGCCGAAATATTCCCATAATCATCGAAACCGCCTCCATGAACGAGCGGCTGAAGAAGATGGGGTATCATTCGGCCAAGGAATTCAACCAGAATATCATGCGGTGGCTGGAAAGCGAGAATGCCAGAACCCTTTATTTCTCCAGGGACGATTACTAATTCAGGGCGGAAAACACAATGGTAGAGCTAGAGACGACAATTCGGAACAGGGCAGGCATACACGCGCGGCCTTCGGCCATGATAGCCCAAACGGCGATAAAGTTCTCATCCAGAATTTTTCTGGAGAAAAACGGCAACAAGATAAACGCCAAGTCGATCATGGGCATCATCACCCTGGCCGCCAGCTTTGGCTCTAAACTCAGGATTACCGCCGAAGGTACCGACGAGGTGGCTGCCGCCGAGGCTATAAAAGCGCTTTTCGAAAGCGGATTCAACGAAGAATTGGGCTGAAGGGCCGGTTTTCTCGGAGTTTTTATGTTTTTCCCCTTGCGCGACAGCCCGGACAATGAAATATACTTAACATAAGGATAGTAATTTTCGGCTTCCTGGCGAATTTGTGGCAATATTCGCGGAATGCCGGCAGGGGATGTGCCATTTAATGAAGGAGCTGACCGCGCGGCAGCGAGAAATTCTCAACTTTCTCACCGAGTTTATTGAAAGCAACTCCTATCCTCCCACGGTTAGAGAAACGGCCAAGGCTTTTTCGATTTCCATAAAAGGCGCCTACGATCACATAAAAGCCCTGGAAAAAAAGGGTGTTATCAAGCTTCAGGAAAACCGCTCCCGGGCAATCGAAATAGTGTCCAAAAGAGAATTGGACGAGTCTGTGCTGGAAATTCCCATTTTAGGCGAGATTGCAGCAGGCTACCCCATTTTTGCCGAGGAAAACTGGAAAGGCACGGTGAGGATCCCCTCGGAATACGGCCGCTCGGGCTCCTGTTTCGCCCTGAAGGTTCAGGGCGATTCCATGCGTGACGCGGGTATACGCTCGGGAGACCTGGCGGTGATTGAACAGCGGGCCTTTGCCGAAAACGGAGAAATAGTGGCTGCCCTTATAGAGGATTCGGCAACGCTCAAGCGCTTTTTCAAAGAAAATAACAGGATAAGGCTCCAGGCCGAGAATCCCGACTACGCACCCATATACACCCAGGATGTACGGATTCTGGGTAAACTCAAGGCCATAATCCGGAGCTACTGAAGGTCCATGCCCAGCTCAGCCCAGCCATCAACCTACATTCTCGCAGGCCCCGAGATAGGAAGACGCGAAGCCTTTGTTAAGGGCTTGGCCCAGGCATTGGAGTCCAAGGACGGCCAGGCACCTGAATACAGCAGGCACTACGCCCAAGATCTTGCGGCCGATCAGCTTGTGGGGCTGTTGCGCAATTCATCGCTCTTCGCCTCTCGCAGACTGGTGGAATACAGAAACGCCGAAGCCCTCAGCTCCAAGCAAAGTCAGGACGCCCTCATCGCCTATATCAAGAACCCGGCCGATGACGCGGTTCTCCTTTTAGTTACCGAGACCTACGGTCTTGCGAAGGGAATAGAAGCGGCGGCAGGGCCGGCGGTTAAAAAGATTTTTTGGGAAATGCGTGATTCGGAAAAACCGGCCTGGATAAGGGAGCGGTTAGCCAGGGACGCGCTGTCTGCGGATGAAGACGCGATCGAGACTATTCTGGAACTGGTGGAAAATGAAACCTCAGCCCTAGAATCGACATGCATGGTTTTAGCTGCCTGTTTTTCGCCCCAGACTAGGCTTTCGGTGGACGATATTGAGGCGGCCTTGTCCCGCTCCAAACGGGAAGACGCATTCAGTCTCTTCGACAAGATGGCCCAGGGAGATATCGATACCGCCCTTGGAGTCTTGGATGCGATTCTTGCCGACAGGCAGACAGAGGTCTCGCAGATCATGGCGGCCCTGCTGTGGAGTTTTCGAAGCCTGGAACGCTTGAATCGCCATAGGGAGGGGGGCTTGAGTCTAGACGATGCCTTCAGGCTGGAGAAGGTTTCCACTAAAACCGGGCAGAAGAAGTTCAGGGCCGCCATGGAGCGCTACAGCCTGGATGACTGCGGCAGAATTCTGCGGGCGGCATCGGAATCCGAGGCTTTACTCCGCTCTGGATACCCGGCGGGCTATACGAGAGCTTTCCTGCAGCTTTTTGTCCGCTCGGCCATGCTATTAAAAGGCCGGGGGCTTATCTTGTCGGGCTGGAAGGAAGAAGAGTACTATCCTTTCGATTGAAGTAAAAGGAAGGCTAATGTCCAATACGGTAAGCAGAATCACGCTCTCATCCCGAACCGTGACGCTGGTGGGCACGGCCCATATCTCCAAGGATAGCGTTGCCGAGGTGGAATCGATTATCAACCAGGAGATGCCGGGCCGAGTATGTGTGGAGATAGACCAGACTCGCTATCAATCCATGACCCAGGGTTCACGCTGGGAAAGCATGGATATCGGTAAGGTGTTGAAAGAGGGAAAAGCATTTTTTCTTCTGGCCAATTTAGCGCTTTCGGGCTTTCAGAAGCGTATGGGCGCCGGGGTGGGAGTAAAGCCGGGCGAGGAGATGATCGCGGCCATAAACGCGGCGGAAGCGGCGGGCATACCCTGGTCGTGTTGCGATAGGGATGTGCAAGTTACCCTTAAGCGCGCTTGGGCGAGGTCTAATTTCTGGAATAAATCCAAGCTTTTAGCGAGCCTGATCAGTTCGGCCTTTTCCAACGAAAAGCTTTCGGAAGACGAAATCGAACAGCTTAAAAACAAGAGCGAGCTCGAGCAGATGATGAATGAGCTGGCTGAGTATTTGCCTTCAGTAAAGGAAGTTCTCATAGACGAACGGGATCGCTATTTGGCATCCAAGATTTTCGTATCCGCGGAGGAACATGTAGTGGCGGTGGTGGGGGCAGGCCATATGGCGGGCATTGAGCGTTGGCTCAAGAAGCTGGACGCGAAGGAAGTGGATGCCGATGTGTCGGGCATAGATGTGGTGCCTCCCCGAAGCTTTTTTTCGAAGGTTTCGGGTTGGCTTATTCCTCTCCTCATACTTGTGCTGATAGGTATCGGTTTTTTTCGCTCCGGGTCCCAGGCCAGCCTTGAGATGATGTTGCGCTGGGTGCTCTTAAACGGCACGCTGGCAGCGGTGGGTTCGGCCCTCTGTCTGGCCCATCCGGGCACGATAGCGGTGTCTTTTCTCCTCGCTCCCCTGGCGACCCTCAACCCTCTTGTGGGTATTGGGCTTTTCGCGGGAATCTCGGAGGCGTATTTAAGAAAGCCCAGGGTGCAGGACTTCGAGCGGCTGACCGAGGATGTGACATCGATCAAGGGTTTTTACGGCAACAGGGTAACCCATGTGCTTTTAGTTTTCTTCCTGTCTAGTGTTGGGGGAATGGTGGGCAACTTTATCGCCCTACCCTTCCTGGCCTCGGGGGCTATTGGCTAGGGGCTGCAAAGAGGCTGCATGCCGCGGCGAGTGGATGCAGGGAAGTCGAGCGGAACAGCGGCCGCGCGAGTGCGGAGTGCTTGCTTAAGCAGGCAGAGCGTACGCGCGCGGCCGCTGCAGCCTCAGCGTTCCAGGGACTTTTCCACCATTTCAAAGAGAGCAGGCATGAGTTGCTTTTTTCTCGAAAGTATGTCCTTGAGCAGGTAGAGGCCACGCTGAGATGAAGGAAAGCTGATATAGGGATAAATTCCCTCATCGGCGGCCATGAAGAGTATGCTCTCCAGCTTGGTGATATCGGTGGCCATTAGAGCGGCCAAATAGCTGCCCGTTTCAGCCCGCAGTCCGGCCAATCCCTGGAGGATTTCCGGCGCTCGTTCCATTATTTCCACGGTGCTGGTGAGTTCGATCTGGCTCACCGAGAGTTTTTTACCCTCCGATTCGTATTCTTTACGATCTACCCTCACCATCTTGTCCACCGGCAATCTTGCAGCCTCCGAGGCCGATGCCATAATGTCGTGCCCTAAGTTTTCTATAGATAGGTCGGTAATGTTGGCCAGGTATTCGGCAGTTTCCCTGTCCATGTCGGTGGCAGTAGCCGACTTGAGCACGAGGGTGTCCGAGAGAATACCACAGAGAAGCACCGAGGCCATGGGCTTGGTAAGGGGTGTTCTGGTTTCCCTGTACATGGAAGCGACGATCGTGCTGGTGGAGCCCACTACCTTGTTGATGAAGGTGATGGGATAAGGAGTGCTGAAGGAGCCTAACCTGTGGTGGTCGATGACTTCCAGAATTCTGTAATGATCGATCCCTTCCACGGCCTGGGAAAACTCGTTGTGATCTACCATGATCACATCGATATTAGCTTCCTTTATAAGGTCGCCCTCGGAGAAGAGGCCGATGACCCTTCCCTCGTCGTCGACTACTGGCACCGAGCGGCTGGGCGAAGCACTTATGGCCTGCTTGGCTGTCTTAATCCAGTCTCGGGGTTTTAAGGGGGATATCGACTGGTCGGCTACGGTAATCACTGGTGCCGAGTAGAGCACCAACAGGGACGTGGAGGAAGTGTCGTAAGGTGAGCTTAAAATCGATACGCTCTTGGCTTCGGCCAATTCTTTTATTTCCCTGGAAGGCAGAACTCCATTGGTGATGATGATGACCTTGGCCTTGGCTTCTACGGCGATACGCTGGGCTTCTTCCCTGTCGCCCACAAGGACGATTTTATTGTCCGCCGGTTCTGCATGGATATAGTCGGCAAATTTGGATGTACTGAGGGCGGCGACTACCACCCGAGCGTTGAATACTGTTTCTTTGTCAAACGCGACAAGTGGCTGGGCTTTTATGGTTTCGATGAGGTGGCTTAGGGATGTGGGGATAACCGCCTTTCGGTGCGGGTTTATCTTGGCCAGGATATTCTGGGCGAAGGCACCGTAATGGAGCATGGCCTTGTATTTCCCTTCGGCATCGATAATAGGAAGAACCTGTCTATCCGATTTCTCCATTATGGAAAGGGCTTCCCAGAGGGGTGTCATCTCATGGACGCAGGTAGGCACTGCACCCAGGTAATAACCTACCTTGGGAACCAGATCGGGCAGGAACTCAGGCAGGGGGATACCAAAACGATTGAAAATGTACTCAGTCTGGGGGTTAACAGCGCCTGCTCTGGCAGCACGAGCTCCCTGCAAGCCTAGGGCTCGTTTCAAGGCCGCGTAGGAGGCGGCAGCGACGACCGAATCGGTGTCGGGATTTTTATGCCCGATTACATAGGTAGTGCGTTCCATAGAATGGGTTAGTATAGTCCAGGCCGAGGTATCTGGACAATCCAAGCAGGGGTATCGTTTCTCGTACCATGGGGCCGGTGCCAGCCTGGCTGGACCTACCCGGGGTTCTTCTTCCAAGCCCGACTTCTGAGGTATAGTGGATTTCTATGATGTCAGTAAGGAATTGATCTATGATCAAGCTTTATGTGTTTTTAGGAAACTATGGCAAGGAGTACTCGGGAAATCGTCATAATGTGGCCTGGCAATTTCTCGAATCCTTGGATTTAGCTCAAGGTCTTGGCTGGGAACGGGGATTCAAAGGCAAGGTCGCCAGCATAGAATTCCAAGCGGGGAGAGTCTGGTTTCTGAAGCCGGAAACCTATATGAACAACTCGGGAGAAAGCCTTGCCCAGCTGATGCGTTTTTACCGCATAGAACCTGCGGAAGTACTGGCTGTGCACGATGAACTGGAGATGGCCTTCGGGTGTTTCGGTTTCAAGTTTTCCGGTGGCTTGGGAGGCCACAATGGCCTGCGCTCCATCGAAAAATATATGGGTACCAGGGATTTTGCACGGCTGCGCCTCGGCATTGGAAGACCTGACCACCCCGATGTGGCGGGTTATGTGCTTTCGGATTTCCGAAAAGAAGAAAGGGAAATTCTTACATCCGCGGTGTTTCCCAGGGCTGCCGCCGCCTTCACGAAATGTATGGATGATGGATTCGAGACTGTGGTGGATACATTCAAGAAAACCTGCTGCCTATAAGGATTCCAGCGCTTTCTAATGCCGCAACTGGGCGGGGCCCGGGTTTAACCCCGGCCCCCCCACCCAAAAAACCCCCAACAAAAAAAACCCAAGCAAACCAAATGACAACCCCACCGACCCAAATGCTAAAAAAAAAAAAACAACACCCAA
>CAZHSK010000013.1:0-19536 GCA_964535235.1 uncultured Treponema sp.
GCCTATGAGGAGCTCTTCAAATTCCAGATGGGCATAGCCCTGAGGATTCAAGCCCGCAGATCCCAATCGGTCCAGCGTAAAAGCGTGCCCGGGGTATTGAGCCGCCGTCTGCTGGAAAGGCTCCCCTTCGCCCTCACTTCCGACCAGGCCAAGGTACTGGAAGAAATAAGGACCGATCTGGACCGCCCTCAACCCATGGCTCGGCTCCTCCAGGGCGATGTGGGTTCGGGCAAGACGATTGTAGCCCTCCTGGCTGCCCTCCACGTGGTGGAACGGGGAGCGCAGGTAGCCATCATGGCCCCTACCGAACTCCTGGCACGGCAGCATGCGGCAACTGCGGCCAGGCTCGTCGAACCCCTGGGCTTGCGCCTCGCTTTTCTCTCCGGGAACCTGGACGATGCCGCCCGCCCACCCCTGCTTCAAGCTCTGGCTAAAGGAGAGGTGGACATCGTGCTGGGCACCCATGCCCTATTCTCCCAGGATGTGGTCTACAAGTCGCTTCAATTCGTCGTCATCGACGAACAGCACCGCTTTGGCGTTGCCCAGAGAGCGGCCCTGTATAAAAAAGGAGATATCCCGGACTTATTGATGATGACAGCCACCCCTATTCCCAGGAGCCTGGCCCTCACGCTTTTCGGCGATCTGGCCGTATCATCGATACGAAACCTGCCTCCGGGTCGCAAACCTGTCATTACCCACCTGGCCAAGGAAGGTAATGAGTCAAAAGTGTATGAATTTGTTGACAAATTAATCCACCAGGGGCGCCAGGCCTTTTTTGTGTACCCCCTGATTGAGGAATCTGAAAAAGCTGAACTCAAGAATGTCCAGAAAATGGCCGCCTTGCTCGCAGAAACCGTGTACCCTCACTTCTCCCTGGGGCTACTCCATTCCCGTCTTAAAGAGGAAGAAAAGCGCAGGGTTATGGATTCTTTTGTGAGCGGTAAACTACAGATTCTGGTAGCCACCAGCTTGGTGGAAGTAGGCGTGGATGTTCCCAATGCGGCAGCTATGGTTGTGGAACACGCCGAGCGTTTCGGTCTTTCTGCCCTCCACCAGTTGAGGGGAAGAATTGGCCGGGCAGAGCATCAGAGTTACTGTTTCCTGGTCTACTCCAAGGATATCACCGAAGACGCGGTGCAGAGACTGAAAGCCCTCTACACCAGCACCGATGGATTTGCCCTGGCCGAGGAAGACCTCAAGATCCGAGGTCCGGGCGAACTTTTGGGTACAGCCCAGTCGGGAGCCCTGAGACTCCGCATAGCGGACCCCCTCAAGGATTTCGAACTTCTCAAGGCAGCCAGGGCCGATGCCTTCTCCTTAGTACGGGAAGATCCCGCCCTTCTCCTGCCCGCTCATGAGGTATACAGAAGAACTCTCGAGCATGATAGATCAGCAGGAGAAGCGTGACACTTCTCCTCTGAATGGGGGCCCAAGGCTCTCCACGTCGGATTATTTCTTCGGACCGCCGTTCTGAAGCACGATCTCCGAGCTGCCCATGTACTCCAGGATCTTATCCTTTCGGGCCCTCGGTCCTAAAAGGTCTCTCACCCTGAGGTACTTTCTGCGCAGATACTGAATGGAGGGAATAGTGCTGCCAAAATGCTCAGCCAGCTCCCAGTCCCTGTGCAGATAATGCCCTGACTTGTCCTTGCCGTTCATGTCCAGGAATTCCCCCAGCAACTCCTTGGTCCACTGGATGGGAGCGCTACGGGAATAATCGTGCTTGTCAAGGCGACGCCTTGTCCTGCCTTCCGAGCCTTCTTGCTTCTTCTTCTTCCAATGAGGGTGGCGATTTCTGGCATGGAGGATATCGTCCTTGCTTAAGCCCGTGGCTTCCATCCACAGACGAGCAAGCCTTGCCTTTTCGGCGGGTGACAGCCCCGAGCGGAATGAACGATCCACATATTCCTCGGGAGTCTTGGACTCAAGAATCAGTTTATCCCATCTTTTCATATTCATAGTATACGCCATGATCGGCGCTAAATACAAATGGAAAAGCGATTTTTCCTGCGGCGCACATCGCGACATGCTAAAATCGCACAATTTTTGATATTGCATTTTACATTCCGAAACGCATTGCGCGTTTGGAATAAGCGATCTATCATCAAAGAACACATCTTCCATGTACATAAAGCGCCCGCCCGAGAGCGGGCAACCACAAAGCGAGGAGTTTGCAATGTCCCCCAAGCATGAAGCTCTGTTGAGGAACCTGATGAGTTCCGACAGCTTCGCTAAACTGTCCGCCCTTAAGAACCCATCCGTGATCGAGTTTGCAGGCTTTTTTGCCGAACACTGCCGTCCCAAATCCATTTACGTATGCGACGATAGCGAGGCGGATATTCAGTATGTTCGAGACCAGGCACTGGCCAAGGGCGAGGAAGAGCGAATGGCCAATCCCGCCCAAACCATTCATTGGGACGGCTACTGCGATCAAGGCAGGGACAAGACCGGCACTCGCTTTATGGTGTATAAGGAAAATCTCGAGGACATGGGCGCTCTTAATACCATCGAGTACGAGAAAGGCTACGCCGAGATAATGGAAATATCCAAGGGAATCATGGAAGGCAAAGACGCCATCCTCCAGTTCTTCTCCGAAGGTCCTACCAAAAGCCCCTTCACTATTCCCTGCGTGCAGTTCACCGACTCCTGGTATGTAGCCCATTCGGAATTCATTCTCTACCGTTCCGCCTACCACCACTTCCTGGACATGAAGGAAGAGGAGAAAAACCAGTTCTTCCGCTTCATCCACTCCGCCGGAGCCCTGGACGAACACTGCTGCACCGACAACCTGGACAAGCGCCGGATCTACATGGATACCCAGAACAACATCGTCTATTCCATGAACAATCAGTACGCGGGGAACTCCGTGGGGCTCAAAAAGCACTCCATGCGCCTGGCCATCAATAAGGCGGGCAAGGAAGGCTGGCTTTGTGAGCATATGTTCATCATGGCCGCCCTCAACAAGGAAAAGGGACGCAAAACCTATTTCTGCGGCGCCTACCCCTCGGCCTGCGGCAAGACATCCACCGCCATGATACCTGGCGAGCAGATAGTGGGCGACGACATCGCCTACTTCCGCAACATAAACGGCGAGTTTAGGGCGGTTAACGTTGAATTCGGCATGTTCGGCATCATCAAGGACGTGAACGCCAAGGACGATCCCCTCATCTTCGAAAACCTCATGAAAAACCAGGAGGTTATCTTCTCCAACGTCCTCATGGGTCCCGATCGCAAGCCCTACTGGCTGGGCATGGGCGTCAAAGCACCTGAAGAAGGCCGCAACCATTTCGGCCAGTGGCGCAAGGGAATCAAGGACGACAAGGGCAAGGAAGTGCCCCTGGCCCACGGCAATGCCCGCTATACCATGCGCCTGGACTACCTGGCCAACATAGACAAGGAAGGCTTCGAGGCCAAGAACGGAGTAAAGGTAGAGGGCATTCTCTATGGCGGCAGGGACAGCGACACCACGGTGCCAGTGGAGGAATCCCCCAACTGGAAGGACGGCATCCTACTCAAGGCAGCTACTCTGGAGTCCGAGACCACCTCGGCCACCCTGGGCGCTGAGGGCGTGCGGGACGCCAGCCCCATGGCCAACATGGACTTTGTTTCCTATCCTTTAGGCCGCTACACCATGAACAACATCGCCTTCGGCGATTCGGTCAAGGATTGCCCCAAGATTTTCAGCAACAACTACTTCATGCGCGGCCCCGAGGGCACTTTCATGACCAGCAAGCTGGCCAAGAAGGTATGGCTCCACTGGGCCGAGGGCCGGATCCACGGAGAATACGAAGCCTACGACACCCCCACCGGCAAGATCCCCCGCTATGCCGACCTCAAGGCTCTCTTTAAAAAACACCTGAACGAGGACTTCTCCGAGGCCGACTATAACTACCTCTTCACCTTCCGCTGCACTAAGTGGATCGAAAAGCTGGAGCGCACCAAGGCCTTCTACGCCAAGGTGGATCCCAAGACCCCTAAGGAAATTTTCGAGTATTGGAATAAGGCTATCGAGAGGATCAAGGCTGCAAGGGAGCGCTTCGGCGACGAAATAAAACCTGGCGCCTACACGTTATAAATAGTTCAGAACTTCTGGGACGTTCTCCGGACAAGAAGGGCTGAAAAGCCCTTCTTTTTCATCTCGCCCAGCTTCCACATACCTGCTGGCCTGGTCTTTTCAAAGCGTGAGAGTATGGTGGGCGTAGAGACGAGAATCGCCGCCCCTCCTGTCTTGAGGCTACTGGCCAGAACAGCCCATGTATGGGCTACATAGTCGAATTCGGGAATTTCGTCGGGAAAGCAGAGAGCTGCATCCATGGACGCGGGCTCCAGGCGATCCGAGTCAAAGAAGCAAAGACAATCCGTCTCAGGGCCGGGATGGGGGAAAGCGGCGATGAGGTTTGCGGCAGCTGCGCGCAGCGCAAGGCTATCCCTGGAAACCAAGTGGATTCTGTCGCAGCCTAAAGCGGCTCTCGCCCAGAGCGCGGGAAGCCCCAGGCCTGGCCCTAGGAGAAGGAAGTCCCGCACGAGGCTTCCCGCGCAGGCTTTAGCCAAAGATGTTATCGCCAGATCGGTGGCGAAGCTGGTGGTGTCGAATTCGGGCAGTCCCCAGATGCCTAAAACAGGAAGGGTATAGGCTCCGAGGGATCTTTTATCCCTGGATCGCAGGTAGGATTCAGGAATGCCTGCCCTGGCCAACGCTTCTCTAACTGCAAGCTCTTTAGGAGTTTTTAAGGAGGAGCCAAGAGCCTCGCTCGCTATCCGCACACTAGCGCCTGGCGAAGCTTCAAGCCCGGCAACCGCGGGTTTTTCCAGTATGAAAACCCCATGGCTCTTGGTGACTGTTTTTCGTACAAGGCTCATCCCCGATTCTAGAATCCAGGCTTCTGCAGACTCCAGGAGAGTGCTGACAATGACGAATGCAAATCGGCCACCAGGCTTGAGAAGTCCTGGGGCATCGTCTCTTACAAAGCGGGCAAGCACCTCTCCACCCGCCTTGGCGGGGAGGTTGGAAAGCACTGCATCATACGGACCCAAGGGATCGGCTTCGCCAAGAAGGCCGGGAGCGATTACCAGCTCGGCTTCCCTCTCCCTGTATTTCTTGTGCTTGGGTGGCTTTTTCGCAATCCGGGGAGCCTCGGCGCCTCCCAGTTCCAGCCTCTTTACCGGTAGACCATTTCTCCAGGCGTTGCGCTCAGAAATCGCGCAGGCCAGCAGATCCCTGTCCCTCAGGACAAGCTTAGCCTGTGGCGAGGACGCGGCCATGGAAATTCCAATTATGCCCGTTCCACAGCCTGCATCCAGAATGGATTTCGCGGAGCATATGGAATCGTCTTTGGCAATTTCCTTGAGAAGGAGTCTAGTGCCCGTATCCACGTCGAATGAGGAGAAGAGGGCATGGGACAAGTCGAATTTAAGCTTGGCGCCTCTGTAGGCGAACTCGACTGTCTTGTGAACCAAGGCCGCAAGATCATTCACGAGAGCTGGCCCCATGATGAAGCCGGAAGGCTATTGGAATCGGATTCAGTCGTTGACCCGCTCGACATAGTCGTTGGATTCGGTATTGACGAGGATTTTCTCGCCCTGCTTTATGAAAAGAGGCACTCTCACCACGAGACCGGTTTCGGTGGTGATAGGCTTGGTCGCGCCCGAAACGGTGTCGCCCTTGATATAGTTTTCGCTCTCCATGACGGTGAAGACCATCTTGTAGGGGATCTTAATATCGATCGGCTCGCCTTCCCACATCACCAGGGTATAGGTCTCCCCTTCCTTGAGGTATGGCTTCTTGTCCTCGTGGACTTCCATGGGAATTCCGAACTGCTCGTAATTCTCGTTATTCATGAACATGAAATTTTCGCCGTCGGAGTACTGATACTGGCAGTCCACCAGGTCCACCTGGGCATCTTCCACGGAATCGGCGGTCTTGATGGTCTGGGTGATGACGTTGCCCGTCTTGAGGCTTTTAGCTTTGACGCGGGCGAAGGCCGAACCCTTGCCGGGGCTTACGAATTCCCGATCCACGACTATGTGGGGAGCTCCGTTTATAAGTAGACAGGTTCCTAAATTAATCTCACCGCCGCGTACCATACTTGTTCCTTCTACCGCCCGGTCTTGTCCGGACAATACATCGATAAAGGCTTTCGGGCTTGAAAATGCCGCTGTATTTCGCAGTATTTTAGCGGAAAGCACGCTTCTCTGTAAAGGCTTCGAAGGGAAAGCTGATGACTTGCCTGATATCGTGCAGACCGAGGAGTCCCATAACAAGGCGATCGAAGCCTATCGCCACCCCCGAACAGGGGGGGAAATCCTTAAAGAGTTCAGGGTAGTCCATATCGACAGGGTGCGGAACCAGGGCATTGGCTTTTTTTTCGGCCTGGGATTGGAAATAATCGGCCACCGCCTTCCTGTCCGCCATTTCCGTAAAGCAGTTGGCCACCTCCACCCCGTTCACATAGAGCTCCCAGCGCTCTTTGTAGGCCTTGCCTGGAATATCCTTGGCCAGACATTCGATGCCCGCGGGGTATTCATCCAACAACAATGGCTTGTCTTTAGGGAGGGCCGGCTCCACCTTGGAGAGAAAGATGACATTGAATGCCTCTTCCCAGCTAGCCTGGGGATTGACCAGCAAGTCCAGGGACTTGGCGGCTTCTATCATCGCATCCGCCTGACCGAGGGCGTCCAGATCCAGTCCGACATAGGCCTGGAAGGCCTCTGCCATGGTTACTCGCCTGAAGGGAGGTTTCGCGGAGTCGGGGCTTTCGGGAAGGGCCAAGGCCGCGAACAGTTCCTCGGTAATGGCTGCAGAAACCCTGGAATCGGCGCCCAGGGTGTAATATTCCAGCATAGTGAATTCGGGGTTATGCAGCCTGCCGATGGATTCCGCATTTCTGAAGGACTTGCAGACCTGGAAGACGCTTCGCCTATGAGTGGCTATAAGCCGCTTCATCCATAGTTCAGGCGATGGGAGAAGAAAGAGGGGCAGGCCGGTGCGATAGGGATGCCTGAATTCGGTGGCAAAGGCTTCCAGGCTCGATTCAGGTATAAGCCAGGGGGCAAGAAGCGGGGTATCGGTTTCCAAATAATCTCGGCCTAAAAAGAAATCCCTGGTTCTGCTGATCAGTCGGGATCGGGCCTGTATAATTTTAATTTCCATCTCAGGTCTCCTGGCTTATGGTCGCATTTCTTCGCAGCGCTTTGAGGGATATCCAGGAACGATCCAGCACGGTCCCGCGAAAAATGGCTTTGAGTTCTTCATCGTTGCGCCCCAGTAAAACCCCTGCTGGAATGCTCTTGCCCAGAATACCCCTCGAACATTCGGCCTTATCATCGGTAAGGAAATAGGGGCAGGCTTCCAGGCAAATATCGCAGCCGTAGAGTCTGCTGGAGAGGAAGGCTCTGATATATTCCGGCGGTTCCCCATCGATGTGGGTCCAGTGCTGGATGCACTTGGCTCTGCAAAAGCTGCCATCTTCTCTACCAAGGGCCATGGTGGGGCAGGCATCGATACATTTACGGCAGACGCCGCAGCGCGATTTGGTCTCGGTGCGCGTCGGCCCACGCAGCTCCACGGGACAGAGGATCAGCCCTAAAAGCACCGCCGAACTGCACAGTTCCTGGCCGGAGGCTATTAGAATATTGTTTTTGCCTACCCAGCCAAGATTGGCCTTGAGGGCAAGGGCTTTTTCAGGCAAGCCGGAATTGGTCAGGCGTTTCCACGTTTTCAATCCCGGCATCGCGATGCCCGACGCCTCGGCCTTGGATTTCATGGATTTGAGGGCGGCGTGCAGCCTCTTATCGATCTCGGCATACCAATTGGCCCGGGCAAACCTGGCGAGGGTCATCATCTGTGTTTTCGCTAACCCTTCGCCCTCCCCTCCACTGCTCGCCCAGTCGGGTCCCAGGACAGGCCCCTCTCCGTAACGCAGGGCAACCGCAACAATAGTGGCGGCAGCCCCGAGGTCATAGCGATCAGAGTCTTGGCCATTACGTGGGTAACGATCCAGCACTTCCCTGAAAGATGATCTGTCCAGAAAACCATGGACAAAAAAACCCTGAGCCTGGAGTTCTCTGGACAGAATGGATCCAAGGCCAGGTACAGCCTCACTCTCTTCTTTGGCCATAATCCCGATATCAGGGGATTGGGAAGCTCGAGGTAAGGGTGAGCACTTTCTGCCCTACCCTTTTGAGCAGTCCCTCATCTCCCTTGGACTTCAAGACCTCGCTCACAAGAGAACCAACGCTGACCATCTCGCCCTTGCCCATGCCCCTTGTGGTGAGAGCCGCAGTTCCAACGCGAATACCTGAGGTGACAAAGGGACTCTTGTCGTCGAAGGGGATACTGTTTTTATTGACGGTAATATTTGCCTTGTCCAGCCAGGTCTCGGCATCCCTTCCGGAAATACCCAGGGGACTCAGGTCTACCAAGGCCAGATGGGTATCGGTGCCGCCCGAGACTATGCGGGCACCGCTTTCGGCAATGCTGGCGGCAAGCACTTTGGCGTTTTCGCACACTCTGTCGATATAGGAGGCAAACTCGGGTTCTAGAGCCTCCTTGAAGGCCACCGCCTTGGCTGCGATCACATGGAGCAGAGGTCCGCCCTGGATGCCCGGCATTATGGAGGAATCGATAAGTTCCGACCACTTTTTAAATCCATCGCCCTTGGCGGTCTTTATACCCCTATTGTTCGCTTTGTCCCTTCCTATCAGTATCATGCCGCCTCGCGGTCCGCGCAGCGTTTTGTGAGTGGTTGTGGTGGTGAAATCGGCCACGGCCAGTGGGCTCGGATGCTTCCCCGCGGCTACGAGGCCCGCTATGTGCGCCATATCCACTAAAAGGTAAGCCCCCACTTCATCGGCGATGCGCCTGAAGGCAGCAAAATCTATTACCCTGGAATAGGCCGAAGCGCCGGCTATTATCAGCCTGGGCCTGTGCTCCCGGGCGAGGGATTCCACTTGATCATAATCTATCAGCTCGGAATCCCGTTTCACGCCATAACGGATTACCTTATAGAGTTTACCGGAAAAAGACACAGGAGCGCCGTGGGTAAGATGTCCACCATGGGCTAGATCCATTCCCAGAATAGTGTTACCCGGATCCAGCGCTGCGAAGAGCACACCCATATTAGCTTGGCTGCCCGCATGAGGTTGGACATTCGCATAATCGCAGGAAAAAAGCCGTTTCGCTCTGTCACGCGCCAGATTTTCTGCTATGTCCACGAATTCGCAGCCACCGTAGTAGCGTTTGCCAGGGTAGCCTTCCGCGTACTTGTTGGTGAGGACAGAACCCACCGCTTCCCTAATAGCGGGTGATGTATAGTTTTCACTGGCGATAAGCTCCAGCTTTTCCTTCTGACGCCTCGCTTCATCCCTCATCGCCGCCCAGAGTTCCGGATCGTACTGTTCAATTTTTTTCATTTTTACCCTCTAGGGATATAATATTAGTCTCACCTGTGAATTGTAGCGTACTCATCCTATTTCTACCACTGCCCCCAAGGTTCACAAAGCCTTTCAATACCGGGCCAGTATCTGCATTGGTCTCCAGGTGCTGGAATACTCCATCTGGGAAGCTTCATCCAAGAGAGGCAGAAAAGTCCATGCCAGCGCCCTGGCCTCAGGCCTTAGGCCATTACTCCTGGAAGCTCGGGATTCCACGCCTCTTTCGATGGCGATATGCCTGTTGTCCAGGGCGCCAAAATAAAGAGAGGGATTATCAAAGGGCGGTAAAAATCCTTGGATTTTCCCTGCCCTGCTCAATACCGGATCGTAGGGTACCCAGCCTATGGAGGGTAGATAGTATTCCATCCAGAAATGAGGGATTCCCGATTCATCTTCCCCTGCCAGAAATCCCGAGATTGGAACTGCGGGTATGCCCGTAGCCCGAAAAAGGGAGGCAGCAAGAAGAACATAGTCCCTTGTATTAGCCAGCCTTTCCTTCAAAGCTTGAGAAATTGTACCTTCGGATGAGGTGCCGGGCACCCATTTCATGCGGGAAACAAGCCAGGCATGGATGAGTGCGGCTTTTTTCTGAAGATTTCTTTCCCTGCCGATTATCTGTGCCGCCAGACTTTTAATTTCCTTGCTGCCCGAAGGCAGGAGACTTTCCTCATTCAGATAGGGCTGTAAAAAGAGGGGTGCAGTGCCTGGAGCCGAGGGATTCGCATAGGGTCCTGCAAACCCTTCCTTGTACGAAGAAAGCTCGGTCTCGACGTTGTGAACGGTTACTTGGAGAGTCCTGGAAATCCTGGTCAAACCCTGGATAGGTCCTTCCACCCTGATAAGAGAAACACGGCCTTCTGACCCTAGAGACGAAGGGTGGCTTTCTTCCTGAACCTCATCGAAACTCTGGGAGAATGAGTTGGCCGGGTTGGGCGCATGTAGTACCAGAGCACCGTCCGAACCAGAATCCTTCCGCCGGATCTCCAGTTCAAAGCCAAGGGTGTAGGTGACAGGATTAAAACGGTATTTGCTGCCCGAATTCTGGCTCAGGCTCAGGCTGAAGGGTTCAGAAAGGCCATGAGGAGTGCTCACCACCAGAGGACCCGAGCCGGCTTCTTCAGGAACCCGAACCGCAATGACCTTGTCATCCCAGCTTTCGTACATGAGGCTATTCTCGGGTTGCACAAAATTAGCCGACTCTTCTAAGGCGTTTTTTCGGTCCATAGGGGAATCCAGTGCCATGAGCCCGGGATTTCGGGAAAACAGGACCTGACTGGCCAGGAACTCGGAGCCAAAATTAATGCCCCTGATTTCCACCAGGGCTCCCACTCCGGCCTCCTGGGGAGAAACCGATAGTATCGAAGGCCCTGTGGATGCGTGGGGAAGACCTGCGGGCTTTATCGGTAGTCTGCGTTGGGCGATCAAGACTTCGGGCTTGCTTTTCCCAAAAGAGGTCTGCACCTGGAGCAATCCTGAATCTATGCTCGAGGTGAGCAAAAATACTATTTCATGCTCCTCCCATGCCAGGTACGAAGAATTCGTAAGCGCCGCTCCATCCAACAGCAACTTGGCTTTACCAATGCCGTTCCCGCTTTTCTTGCCGAAATTTCTACCCAATACGTGTATTTCTTCGCCGGCAACAAAAACCAGGGGCTTGATGGAATCTATGACAGGAAGCTTGGTGCTCAGGTAGAATAAAACAATACCCGCTAGGCCGAAGACTATTAAAATCACGCTAGCGATGTTCCGGGTACGCTTCATGCCACTTCCGATGCAGCCACGGTTCTGCTATCGCTCCGCAGGCTTGTCTACCTTGATTTCCACCGCCACAGGGGCACCGGTTTTATAGTCGGCGCCCAGGGGATAGAAGTAAATTCTAGCACCCAGGGGGATGCTCATGGACTGCATGGTCGTCTTGTAACTGAGTGAATTATCCTCGGTTTTTACCCAAATTTGCCCTTGGATGAAGAGGTCCACGATCGGGTCGCGGAAGCCCATGGGCAATACCTGAACCAAGATAACCAAGTTTTTACCCATGAGCCTGAGATCCAAGGGTGCGGCTAAGGGTAGACTTCTCACCAGAGCGTCGCTCCAGCCTATAGCAGACGAAGGGACCTGTGTGCGAGCCGTCTCACTCGCGGTCTTATCTCCAGAGGTTTCTCCTTTTTCGCCCGTCTTGGGCTGGAGAAATTTTACATCGGCGGGGCTCAGTGAAAATGCGGATCGAACAGTGAAGCTAAGAATGGGGTCAGGGGCAGCCTCCGGCGGAGCGCCAGTCTGGGCTAAAGCCCTCGCAGCAGCCGCGAAGGCTAGCAACAAAAAAAGGGAGAGCCTGAATACTTCTCCTTTTCTTTCCGAAATCTGACGATTCACCTTGTTGCGCTCCAATAGGAAGTAGTTGTCGTTTCCAGCGTGAAGTTTTCCGAGTCCGAAACGATAAGCGGGTTCCCTGGTTGGTAAAAAACGGGTTCGCTTGGTATTTCGATCATAACCGGCTGAACGGATTGCTGCCTCAAGTATTGGGCCATCATTTCAAGGTTGGCTGCCTGGACGGTCACAGAGCCGGAAGCCGCAGCCATGCCTGGCGACCTATCACGGAAAAGACCGATGGTAGCTCCAAAGAGAAGCACAAAGGCCGCTGCCGAAATAGCTAAAAAGGGCATTGGCAGGGTCACCCTGCGCGACCAAAGCTCCCACCCCCACGCTAGGCGGGAGGCAGTGGCTTTCCTGTTTCCGGCACTGAAGTCGATGGAAGTGCCTATCCTGGATTTCGCCAGGTTTAAGGCACGGCTTTCTCCTGAAGTAAATCCCTGAGCCATGGCTTGGGAGAGAGCTCGATATTCCGCAATACGGGCAGTGCACCTAGAACATCCTGAAATATGGCTATCCATTCGCTCTTTCCAGGGTGAGGGCACTTCGCCGTCCGCATGGGCAGATAATAGCGCATCATCAGGACACATGGGAGTCCTCCCTGTTCATACGCTTGAGTAGGGCTTCGCGGGCACGGAATGCCCTAACCTTCACGTTGCCCTCGCTAATCCCCAGCACTTTACCTATTTCCTTGTAGTTCATACCGCCATACTCTTTTAACACCAGCACCGTCTTGAGCTTTTCTGGAAGCAGGTCCAGACAGGCGCGCAACTCGTCGGCAGCCTCGTTGCGCAATACCTCATCTTCCACCGAAGCCTGGACGCCTGCCTCGGTGCCCGTCTCCTTGATGGACAGGGCTCCGGCTTCCGTGTTTTCCACCGGCGAAGCTTCGCTTCTCCACCACTTCTCGTAGGCTTTTGTCTCCCTACCCTTCCGTTTGGCATAATTGATGGCTGCGTTCTTCACTACCCTGATGAGCCAGTACTTGGCATCGTTTTTGGTAGGAAAGACCATGTCCTTTTCCACAAGTTTCCCGAAGGCGTCATGGACTATGTCCTCAGCGGCTTCGGTGGAGTTGCTGATGCGAAGCGCAACCCTGAGCAACATATCGACATTATCTTCGTATATTTGTCTAAGACTGAGATCGTCATGCCGCTCACCAGAAGATAACAATGTCGCGTCCCCTATGTTACGTGGCCTTTTCAAGCCTTGGATAGCTTCCACACAGTCCCGCCGGGACCATCTTCGAGGGTGACACCCAAATCCTTGAGCTCCTGCCGCAGCGCATCAGCCGCAGCCCAGTCCTTGGACTTTTTAGCCGCGCTTCGCCTGTCCACCAGGGCCTGAATTCTCTCTCTTCCCTCTGTGGGTATTTGCACCTCCTCCCGCTTGGCCGCCGCCAGTCCGATGCCGAGGACTGAATCCATGTCCAGGGCAGCGGCCACCGCCTGTGCGGGGTCCAGGGAGGAATCCCTCAAAACACCCCAGAGTTCGGCAAGAGCCCTGGGCACGGCCAGGTCTTCTGCCAGGAGCCTGTCAAAGCTGTCCAGTCTTTCCCTTACTCCCGGCCGGAAGGATGCCGGGCTGGAAGCTGGCGTCTTCGCCGCCAATTCCTTCAAGTCCAGGAACCTGTCGATCATGGCCTTCCTCGAAGCCCTGGCCTGCTCCATGGCCTCGCTGGAAAAACTGAGCTGGCTTCTGTAGTGTCCGCCCAGGCAGAAAAACCTGTAGTCCAGAGGATCGAAGCCCGAATCCACCAAGTTTTGCAGCGTTATAAAACCACCCTTGGATTTGGACATCTTGCCCTTATCCAGAACAAGGAACTCGGCATGGAGCCAGTATCTCACCCAGGGTTTACCGGTAGCCGCTTCGGATTGGGCTATTTCGTTCGTATGGTGGACCGGTATATGGTCTACGCCGCCCGCGTGTATATCGAAGGACTCGCCCAGGTACTTCATGCTCATAGCCGAGCATTCCACATGCCAGCCAGGATATCCCCTGCCCCAGGGGCTGTCCCAAAGCAGAGCCTGATTCTCAAATTTGGATTTGGTGAACCAGAGAACAAAATCCTGGGGATTCTTCTTGTTTTCGTCCACCTCTATCCTTGCCCCTGCCTTGAGATCATCCAGCCTCAGGTTGGCCAGGGCCCCGTAACGGGAAAACTTGCTTACATCGAAATAGAGATTGCCGCCCGCCGAATAGGTATAGCCGGAGGTTTCTATGCGGCGGATCAACGCTATCATCTCACTTATATGCTCTGTGGCCCGGCACACGACGGTAGGCCTGGCTATGCCCAGCCTATCGGTGTCCAAAAAGAAGGCGTCGGTATAGTAATCGGCGATCTGAAGAACGCTTTGTCCCCTTTCCCTGGCGCTTCGAACCATTTTGTCCTCGCCCGAGTCGTCGTCGCCCGAAAGGTGGCCGACATCGGTCACGTTCATCACGTGGGTTACGTCCAAACCGAAACGGCGAAGACTCCGCACCAGGATATCCTCGAATACGTAGGTTCTCAGGTTTCCGATATGGGCAAAGTTGTAAACGGTGGGACCACAGCCATAGAAACCCACCTTGCCGGGCACGAGGGGAACAAATTCTTGAAGAATACGGCCCATGGTATTGAAAAGCTTAATGACGGGCACAGGGGCATCCTCCAGCGGTGGACTTGAAATTGAACTTCGCAGCGATCAGAATAGGGCGCGAATATGGAAAAGCTATGGCAAATCGCCCGAAAAATCAATATGGACCCGGCCAGGATACTCCAATCCCAGCCTATGGCCAAGCATACGAGCTTCGGAATCGGCGGCCCGGCTGATTATTTCCTGAAGATTAGCTCGGTTTCCGAGCTGGCCAGAATCATGAAAGCCCTGAACGATGAAGGCGAAAGCTTTTTCCTCCTAGGTGGAGGCGCCAATATCCTTGTAGGCGACCGCGGTATCAGGGCTTGGGTTCTGGACATCAGAGAAGTATCGGGAAGCGGGCTTCGGCCTCAAAAAAACAGCGCTGACCGCCCCCTCCTTTTCGCCGGAGCGGGCATCTCGATTGACGGACTTTGTGAGGAAGCTCTTGCATTGGAACTGGAGGGTTTGGAAAACTTCTACGGCATGCCCGGAAGCCTCGGCGGAGCGATCTATATGAACGCCCGCTGTTATGAGAAGGATATATCCGAATTCCTGTCCAGCCTTGAAGCAATATCCCCCCAAGGGGAATTGCATATTCTCGATCCGTTCTCCCAGACATGGACTTATAAACGCTCACCCTTCCAGCCAGGAGGGGCATGGGAAGGCTTCATTGTCACAGGCGCAAGTTTCAGCCTTTGTAAAGGCGATGCCCTGGCCATTGCCTCCGTCATGCGCAGCAGAAAGGCTGACAGGGTTTCCAAAGGCCATTACCGCTACCCTTCCGCAGGATCCATGTTCAAGAATGACAGGGCCTTCGGAAAGCCTACTGGGGCAATCCTGGACAGCTTGGGATTCAAGGGCAGAAGACGGGGAGATGCGGCAGTCTCGCCCTGGCATGCCAACATTTTCGTAAACCTCGGCAAGGCATCGGCCAGCGACATGAGGCTTCTCATAGAAGATGCACAAGAAGCCGCCTTCAAGGCCTATGGGTTCAAACTGGAGCCGGAAGTCCTTTTCGTGGGCGAGTTTTAAGCCAAGAGGGTTCTGCGATAGCAGGCACTTTCGACTTGCGCTGGACGCCTACTGACCCTACACTAGGAAAGAATGAACGTTTTTCTGGAGCCTGCAGGCATATTTGCCGTCGTGATGGCCGTCGGCCTTGTAGCCCCCTATTTGTCAGACAGGATAGGAATACCGGTAGTAGCCTCCATGACCTTGGCGGGAATCCTGCTTGGGCCGGAACTGCTGGGACTCCTGGAACCCGGCGCCCTGCTCCAGCTCTTCGGCTCCCTCGGTCTCGTATTCGTGTTCTTCAGCGCCGGAGCCGAAACCAACCTGGGAATCATCAAGCGACGCCCTCTTCCCAGCATTCTCTTCGGGTTTCTTACATTTTTTCTCCCCTTCGGCGCCGGATTTATCTTCGGCTATTTTTTCTTTGGACGTACAATAGTCTCCGCCCTCATCCTGGGAGCCTTTTTCGCCTCCTCGGGGTCCAGGATGTTCGCCGGACTTCTTCGCCAGGACCTCTTAGCAAGGGAATCCTCGGAAATTGGCGTGGCAGGCGCAGGCCTATCTAGAATCGCCGTAGCCATCCTGCTCTTTGTCTCCAGCTTCACGGCAGCTGATCCGCTCATACTTCCTTCCCTTTCCACCATTGCGCTCTGGCTCCTCTATTTTCTTGTCCTCGGCGTTTTCCTGCCCCGCTTCGCGCCCTTCGTTCTGCGCAGCATGCGCACCCAAGGCGGGATCGATGCGATGTTCCTGCTTTTTCTTATTTATACCAGCGCAAGCCTCGCGAGCCTCCTGGGACTCCCCAGCTACCTAGGAGCCCTGTATTCGGGCATGCTGCTTTCCACATCCCTTTCCTCGTCCAAGACAATCCCCGCCCGGATAGGGCTGCTGGGTGAATCCTTCTTTCTCCCCTTTCTTTTTGTCTTCATAGGCGCCTCAGCCAATTTCTCCCAGATCCAATCCCTGCCCCGGGTCCTGCTTTTCATCGTGGCTTCGGTATTCCTGGGCCTGGGCTCCAAGGTTCTTGCCGCCTATATCACGGGCAAGGCCTTAAGGCTTTCGCCTGAGGACCGTGGACTCCTCTTCGGCTTTTCTTCCTGTTTTTCAGGCTTTTCCCTCGCCACCGCCTCGGTGGCTGGCAGTTCGGGCTATTTCGATCAGCCCCTCCTCGGGGGCGCGGTGATACTTATAATACTTTCCAGCAGCCTCACTTCGCTGGCAGCCCGGCATTCAGGCTCGGCATTGCTCCGAAGGAATCTTGGCGAACCCGCGAAGTCACAGAGAAAGGCTTCAAGCAGCGCGGACTCTGATCCAGCCCAGGGAACATCTAAGCCATGGAACCTAGAACAAGGGCTGGGCCGGGTAAAAGAACGCGAAGTCTCCAACGGTTTTAACCAGGGAGTACGCCGAATTCTCATTGCCCTTTCCAAGCCCGCATCCGCCCATTTTCTTATGGAACTGGGGGAAACCATCCAGAATAAGGGCTCCTCCTCTCCCCTCTATCCCCTTGTCGTGCTCTCCGAACAGGAAAACGAACAAAGGGGAAGGGCTGAGACCATGCTCGCAGCGGCGATAATGAGGGGCTTGGATCCCCAAACACCTGTAAACCCTCTCTATAAAGTTGAAATGAACGCCGCCAGCGGAATACTCCAAAGCGCCCAGGAGCAGGGGGCTGACACGATCCTCGTGGGCTGGCATAAGCCACCCCGCCTCGCCAACGCCTTTTTCGGTTCGGTGATAGACCAAATTCTCAACTCAAGCGATCTGAGGATACTCGTGGCAAGGCTGGTATCTCCCCTCCACTCCTCCCATATAATCGCCGTCCTCCCCCCCCTGTGCTCCAGCCACGAAGGCTTCCAGGGAGCCGTCTCGATTCTGGAATCCCTGGGAAAGAAGCATCAAGCCAAGGTTCATCTTCTGACCCTCAAGGGGCATGGATCCAACCTATTCAAGTCCTTAAGGGAGTCGGGCTGCAGCCTTACTATCATCCCCATCGAGATGGATACCTGGAAGGATATAAAAAAGACACTGGCTACCATACCAGGACAATCCAGATTTTTCCTCCTTTTCAGCGCACGTCCTTCCGAACCCTCCTGGCACCCCGCTGTAGAACGCCTTCCCCATAGAATTGGCGAGGAATTCTCCCAATCCAACCTCCTGGTAATCTACATGGCCAGAAAGCAAGAGCCTTTCCTGGCGGGAGCCATTTCGTCATCGGCAGAAATCCTCGAAGCCGAAAATCTCAGCGCCCATGCCAGGGATAAATACGCTGAACTGAGCGCAAGTCCTGCCCCAATGGGTATACTGGAAACTGCCCTGGCCCAGGGTACCGTTCGGGTGAACATGAGGCATGGAGCCATAGCCGATGGTATTTTCGAGCTGGTTTCCTCGGCCTTTCCCTTCGACAGAAGAGTATCCAGCAGACTGAGCAACCTTCTCACCGAAAACGTGCAGCGCCAGCCCATAGAAATCTCCCCCGGCATCATCCTCCTACACGAGCGCTTGGAAGGCATTAGGAGTCCTATCGTCTGCCTGGGGTCTCAGCGTCAGGGTTTCAGGATATCTCTGCTGGAAAAGCCGGCAAAAATTCTCATCATCATTCTTGTACCCGAAGACGAAAAACCCGAAGGACATCTCGCCCTCCTGGGGGACATCGCAAGCCTTTTCAGGAAAAAAGACCTGGGGCGCCGCCTCCTGGAGGCTGACAAACCCGAAGATCTACTGCCCCCGGCTTAGGTTTTGCAGAACTCGACTGACTTGTGCATAAGCCTCAGCAAAAGAGGAGGCCGTCCTTTCGGACGGCCTCCCCAACTTTATCACGCCACGTTTAGGCTTACTGATTCTTTATGAGCACAAACTCTACGCGCCTGTTCTTCCAGCGGTTCTCTACATCGAAGAAGCTCACTACAGGCTCGCTGGAACCTAAGCCCTCTACGCTCAACCTTCTTGGATCCACCCCATTGCCCACCAGCATTGTGCGCACCAGCTCGGCCCTGCCCGTGGAAAGGGGTATGAGCTCCTTGGTTTCCTCGGTCTGGATCCTGGCCTGGGAGTAACCCAGCATCTTGGCCACGTTGTTGGCATGTCCCTCGATCCTCACGCGGTAATCCGGGAATTTGTTGAGAATCTGGGCAATGCGGGCTACCACCTGTTCGTTGCGAGCCACTATCTCCGCCGACAAGCCCACAAAGTCGGCATAATTGGCCCTGAATACTATGGATGGCACCTTTATCTTGAGCCTGTCGCCGTCCCGTATCACCAGAACATCCACCGCTATAATCCCGCTCACCTCGGTGCTGTTGCCCAGCTGATCCCTGGCCACGAAGCTGAAGCGGTAGTCGGTAGCCGACTCCACAAGCTCTCCCTTGGGCGACTTGCCGTCCCAAGTGATCACTGCAGGGGGCTTGCCCTTGCCGTCCCAGGACGCGAATAGCCTTTCGGAACTCACCGCGTTGGGGTTGCTCGATTCCACCACTGCGGTCTCGAACACTTCCAGCTTCCAGTCCACCACGCCCGCGGAAGAATCCACCTCTATGCCGAATGTGAGCCTGTCGTCCACCCCGTCATCATCGGGGCTGAAGTACTCGGGCCTCACGGTAATGCTTACGGAAGGAGGATCCACGTCCACTAAAACCGGCAGACTCGTCGCCTGGGCCACATCGCCCTTCTCGTAAGTTACCACGAGCTTGCCCACATACTCGCCCTGCACCACCTGGCCCTGGAGATCCCTGCCGTCCCACACCAGGCGAGCCGGTACGTCGGAACCCGAGCCTCCGAAGAAGCTTCTCTCCACCCCTTCGGGATCCAGGAGGGAGAAGCGCCAGGATTCTATTCCCTCGCGCTTTTCAACGATTATCGTAAAGGATACTTCGTCACGGATTCCATCGCCGTTGGGCGACATGCCCGTGTCGGAAGCCGTGACGTAGACTCTGGCCGTGGAGGCGTCCACCCTGATGCCACCAACCCTGGCTGATGCCGCGTTGCCCGCCAGGTCGCTAGTTCCGACTTCATAAGAGTAGACTCCATCGCCCACCACCCTGCCTGCCGTATCCTTGCCGTCCCAGACAAAGCTGCGGGCTTCATTCTTCCAGGTCCAGCTGCGCAC
>CAZHSK010000014.1:0-19369 GCA_964535235.1 uncultured Treponema sp.
GTTCTCTCAGGGCTTGCATTGCCTATTTCAATTTTCAGTCGCTCGGCAGTCTGGTCGCCTATAATCAAGTTATGGACATTGCGGATATGCCGCATGATGGCTTCGTCAAATTCATCGCCTCCTACTCTGATGGCCCTGGTGACCACCATGCCCTTGAGCGAGATTACCGATATCTCTGTCGTGCCACCACCAATATCGCAGATCATGTGGCCCGCCGGTTCGATTATGGGAATGCCGGCGCCGATGGCCGCGGCCAGGGATTCGGCGATTACCTTGACGGTGCGGGCTCCTGCTTTAAATGCCGAATCGATCACGGCGTTTTCCTCCACCTTGGTGATGCAGGAGGGTACGCCAATAACAATCCTGGGCTTGAAAAACCAGTTCTTGGGAGCAACCTTCTGGATAAAATATTTTATCATTTTCTCCGTGAGGTCAGGATCGGCGATGACACCGTCCCTCAATGGGCGCTTGGCTATTATGTCCCTGGGAGTGCGGGAGAGCATACCCTTGGCATCGGTACCCACGGCGACCAGTTTATTCGTGCCTTTTTCAACGGCGACAACGGAAGGCTCGTTAAGGACAATACCCTTGCCCCGTATGTAAATCAAAGTGTTGCATGTACCCAGGTCGATCCCTATGTCCTGCGAGAATCTGCTGAATAATCCGTTCTTCGCCATCATTCCTCCCTATAGACGTTCGGCCAGTTTTTTGCGAGCTTCCACATGGTTGGGGTCTATGCTTGTAGCCTTGCGCCACGAAGCCCTGGCCGCAATAGGATCCATGAGCGCCTCCGCTACCATGCCCAGTCTGTACCATCCCTCCGCCGAGCCGGGATCGGTATCTACAATGGCCTTGTAGAGCCCCTGGGCTTCAGGCAGGTTCCCTTTATCCATGGCCATCTCGCCCAGCATGAATCTCGCCCGCTGTACAAGCAGGGCGTCAGATGCTGAGGCCAGGACAGAAAAAAGCAATGCAGAGGCTTTATCATTATCCTTCAATTCTTTATAGCTTATTGCCGCTGATAGCTTCAATATATCGCTCTCTTCCTTAGCGAGCGCTGTCTCGAAATGACGCAGAGCCGCTGCGTGATCTCCTGTGCCCGCATAGCTGAGGGCGAGATATTGTTCTGAATCCTTGGACTCGTAACCATCCTCGATGGAAAGCTCCAGGTAGCGAATCGCCAGATCCAGCCAAGGAGATCCCTTCTGAAAATAGGTTTTCCCTAGCACGTATTCCACTTGAGCTTTGACGGGCAAATTATTTCTGGATGCCAGGGCTTTTCTGAGGCTGAAGAGGGCTTCCTCAATCATGGACTGCCTTTCATCGCCCTCGGGACTGTCGGCGGCCACATAATAGGCTGCTATCCCGTTCATGCTGAGATAAAATGGATCGAAGGGTTCTTGTTCCAGCGCGGCTCGGCTCAGTTCAAGGCTTACACTCCTCTCTCCGGCACTCCATGCTTCCATAATTTTCTGCTTGGACATTTTCGGGTTCGAACCGCCGTTCTCGGCCTGCTTGGGGATAACTACGAAAAAATAAAGAGCTAGCGACAGCGCGGCGATCAGACCGGCCGCAAGGGCGAACAGGCCTATTCTCCACACTCCGGAACGCCTCATGGAAAGGCCCTTAGCACGAGCCCTAGCCCCGCTTTTCATACACACGCTTCCCCGCTTGAGCTTTGATATGTCTGAACACGCAACAGGTCGATCACAAGTATACGGCCAAGACTCTTCCCATGGTAGAGCATTGGTCGCAGGATATTGAAAAAAAAGGAGCGGACCTATAAGCCGGGTTCTGTACGCGGGATTACCCCGCGCCGCTGCCATCCCTCTGCGTCCGCCGTTGCCGTCGGACGTCAAGCGGCCTACCCGCGGATTTTCGCCACTTCAGTGGCTCTGGACGGGCCGTCCACCGCTGTTCGACCTTGCTCACGATGAGGTTTGCCGTGCCGCATCCGTTGCCGAATGCGCGGTGGGCTCTTACCCCGCCTTTTCACCCTTACTGCTCCTATCCCTTGCGGGAATTGGAACAGCGGTCTGTTTTCTGTGGCACTGTCTGTCCGACCATGGCCTTGGGTGCTAGCCCCGGTCCCTGGCCGTCCCGGACGTTATCCGGCATCGCGCCCTATTGAGCCCGGACTTTCCTCGGCGCAGACATCCCTTTAGGAATGCCTACGACGCGGCAGCGCGGACCGCTCCTATACATCACAACAAATACGCAACCTGAAAAATACGGGATCAGTCCTCGGAATCCTCGGAGAACTCCACCCTCGGGGCCGCGGCCTTTCTGGAGCTTGTCTTTCTGGGCGGGGGGAACTCCTTTTCCTGCTCGTCCCTATCCTGCTGATCCTCATCATCATCCGTGTCCTGATCGTCCTCGCCTTCTTCAGCGTAGTCGGCCAGGTCCGCAAGAGAACCGGACTCAATATCGCCGATAAACTCCGGCGCTTCCTCCGTTTCCTCGAAGAAAAGAATACGGGAGCAATAGGGGCAGAAATGCACCTTTGTGGCTTCCTCATCTCTAACCTCATTGACGAAGTTGGCAGGCAGGATCATATGGCAGCCCGTGCATACCACCCCGTGAATGGGGACAACGCCGACGCCTTTCTTGTTCCTGATTATACGTTCAAGCTTGAAAAGGATATCGCTTCCAATACCCTCGGATATTCCATTCTCCTGGCTCCTCAGTTCGTCCACCTTGGCTACCTTGCTTTCCTTCTGGTTTTCGATAGCAAGGCTTTTTTCGGAAATCTCCTGTTCAAGCATGGAGATGCCGCCCTCGGTTTTCTGGAGCTCCTCTTCTAATTCGGCAAAGGCTCGCTCTTCCTGCTGAATCTCCTTGCGGAAGTTCTGCTCTTTCTCGGTGGCATCACGGATTTCCTTGTTTATTGCCTCGTATTCCCTTTGGGTAGTGATGCCGTCCATCTGCTGCTCGGCCTTTTCCCTGGAGAGCTCGGCATCCTGCAGTCCCTGGCGCAGTTCCCGAATTTTAGCCTCGGAAATCCCAAAGGATTCTTCCTTGTCGGAAAAATTCTTCTTCAGCCTGGAGAGCATTTCGTTCTGGGCTTCGATTGTCTTGGGCAGAAGGGCAATCTCCTCTTCAAGAGCAACGCGGGCGCCCAGTATTTCCTGATATGACTTCAGTTTTTCAAGCATTTCCATCGTAGTCATTCACATACCCCTGTCAGTGATCCATATAATCGCGCAGTTTCTGACTGCGCTTGAAATGTCTAAGTTTCTTGAGTGCCTTGGCCTCTATCTGCCGTATGCGCTCCCTGGTGACGTTGAAATAAAGCCCCACCTCCTCCAGGGTAAGCGAATAGCCATCATCCAGGCCAAAGCGCATTCGCAATACTTCCTGCTCTCTGGGAGGCAGGGTGGAAAGCACCATCTTGATCTGCTCCTGGAGGAGCTTATAGTCGGTCTGAATGGAGGGATTCTCTATTTCCTTGTCCTCGATGAAGTCGCCAAGGAGGGAATCCTCATCCTCTCCAATGGGCGTCTCAAGGGAAATAGGTTCCCTGGCTACGTTCTTGACGCTTTTTACCCTGGATACAGGCCATCCCAGCTGTTGGGCGATTTCGTCATCGCTAGGCTCCCTGCCCAGTTTCTGCATGAGCTGGCGGGATTCCCTCACTACCTTGTTGATCTGCTCGATCATGTGGACGGGAACCCGGATTGTCCTGGCTTGATCCGAAATGGAGCGGGTAATAGCCTGGCGAATCCACCAGGTGGCGTAGGTGGAGAATTTATAGCCCTTGCGGTACTCGAACTTTTCCACTGCCTTGATAAGACCGATATTGCCTTCCTGCACCAGGTCGAAAAAGTGAAGGCCGCGGTTCGTATACTTTTTTGCTATTGATACAACTAGCCTTAGATTGGCCTTTATGAGCCTGTCTTTGGCGCTTTTCATCATCTTGCGGCCCCGGTTTATATCCCTGGCCATGACGATGATCTGATCGCACTCCGACTCGAAGGCGGCTTCCAGCTCCTTCAGTTTTTTGTCTGTGACCTGGAGCTGGCGGATCTTCTCCTTAATTTCCTCGGAAGGGAGCCCCAGCTGGGATTCTATGGCTTCCCGCTTTTCCTTTATGGTGAGATTCCGGCCGAGTATGCGGATATCCCTCATGGAGTTGATCTGGAGAATGCGTTGTATCTTGTCCTGTTCGCGCCTGTACTTATTTATTTTTCTGGCAGCGGTGATGAACTTCTCCGAGAAACTGCTTATTTCCTCGGGGTGTATTTCCACCACGCTGATCTGTTCCAGGAGCACGCCTCGCCTGTCCACGAGATCGGCGTCCGTAAAAATATCTCCACCCTTGGCCAAAATCCGCTTTTTCAGCTCTACATATTCCTTGAGGCTGACCAAGTTGTCTCTGATGACATCCCTGTAGAACTGGTTAAGGCGTCGGCGCTCGGCTATCTTTTCGGTATTTTCCTTGCGTTGACCGCTGGAATCCTTGGCTTCCTTGCGCAAAGCCTTGGCTGTGAGCTGGTAGAACTCAGGGATGAGCATTCCGGAGGTGCGCAAGATCGCCTTGATGATCTCCTCGCCCTCCTCCATCATCTTGGAGAGTTCAACTTCCTGTTCGGCGGTCAGCAGATGTTCCTTGCCTATCTCATAGAGGTAGAGGCGTATGGGATCATCGCTTCCGGATTCCTTGGAATTATTTACCAGCTTCTTGTTTTCCAGTTCTTTCTTGAGGGTCTGCTCGTCCTCGATTTGGATATCCTCTTCCTCCAGCTGGATGTTGTTGTTCTCCAGGAGAGCAAGAATGGAATCGATCTTTTCCGAGTTGAGCACCGACTCGGGCAGGAAATCGGAGAGCTCGTCGAAGCTTATGGATTTCTTGGCCTTGCCGTATTCGAGAAGCTTGGCTATGGCGGGGTCGAGTTCAGCATCATTCATCGACTTCACCCTTTAGTTGTGCGATTTCTTCATCTATTTTCATCTTCTTTTGCAAGAGCGAATGTATGGCTTCTTGCCGTTCCTTTTTGCCGTTCTGATCGTCAGCTCCTCCGCCGGATGACAGGCGTCCGATTTCAGCGACAACCCTCATGGTGTCCCTTTCACAAATCCTTATCCGGACAGAACGTATGCCGTCGTCTACAATGCGTTCGGGTTCATTGTCCAACTCGCCTGAAGCGGCCACTGCCAGCACGAAACGTTTTGCTGCATCATCGTTTATTAAAGCAAGAATGGAACCTGTCTCCTTTGTGTCATGGGCGGATGCTTCCTCCAGAGCCTGGTAGATGTCCCTGGCCCTAGGATCTTCCAAATCCTCAAGCCTCACCTGAGGCTTGACCCGGGAAAAGGTTTCAGGATTCAGAATAACAGCGGACATAAAAAAAAGATCCGCCGTTCTCGTTCCAAGACCCTGCCGTATCGGCCCTCCATGAGAAGTCCGATCTCCCGGCCCTTCATATGAACGAGCCTGCAGGCGCGCCGCCCTGCGGTAGTCCGCCAGAAGGCCTTGGGGGCTAATTCCCATACGGCGAGCTACATCATCCAGGAATGCAGCCCTTTTAACATCCGAATCGAGAGCATCCAGATAGGGATAGAAAAACTGGGAAGCCTTGGATTTTCCATCCACGGTGGCCAGGTTAAATAAGCGCTCGACGCGACGAATCAAAAAATCCCCGCTATTTATACTGTATTGCAAGAGTTTTTTCAATGCTTCGGGTCCATATTTCTCCAGAATTTCAGAAGCGTCTTTTCCTTCTGTCATAGGGAGAACGCGAGTCTCCAGCCCCGCCGAAACCGCTATGGAACAGGCTCTTTCGGCAGCCTTCTGCCCTGCTTCATCCGAATCGAAGCACAAAATCAGGGAAGAGGCTCTCCTGTGAAGGACCTGTGCCTGCTTGGAAGTGAAAGCCGTGCCCAAGGGCGCGACTGCATAGCCGATTCCCGCGGCATGAAATGAAAGGGCGTCCATGTACCCCTCGCAGACGAGGGCGCAATCCGACTCCTTCATGGCAGGTAGTGCTTTATCCAGGGCGAAGAGGTTTTCCTGTTTGTGGAAAATAGGAGTGTCGGGGCTGTTGATGTATTTAGGCCCATCGCCTGCGAGAAGCCTGCCACCAAAGGCGATGACCCTGCCCCGTTGATCGGCGATAGGAAAGATGATTCTATCGGCAAAGAGAGGGAATTCAGGATTTCGGGATGAGAAAAGCCCCGTGCGGGCCAGAAATTCTGGAGAAAAACCCTTGTTCCTTAAGAACTGGAAAAGCCAAGCCCTGTCGGAGGGAGCATAGCCAAGCCGGAAGCTTTCGATGAGGGCATCTGAGATAGCCCTCTTGGCCAGGATTACCCTGGCATGGGCTGCTGATTCGTGGGAACGCAGAAGCCAGTGAAAGGCGTTGGCCAGCTTTTCGTAAAGAGAATAAAGCTGAAGCCTTTCGTCCTCTGTCTCGTCGCTCCGGTATTCCTGTTTAGGGATGCATACATGGGCTTTTTCTGCCAGTTCTTCAACTGCTTCCACAAAATTGAGCTTATCGGTCTCCATGAGAAAATCGATGAGCGAACCGCCTTTCTGGCAGCCGAAGCAATAGAAGAGTCCCCTTTCCGCATCCACTGAGAAGGAGGGCGTCTTTTCGGCGTGGAAGGGACACAAGCCCCACCATTTGCCTCCCTTTTTGATAAGACGGATTTTTTCCTGATAGACGGCGATATAGTTAGTCTTGTCCAGGACATCCTGGATTACGGTTTCGGGAATTCTTGCCATCGCGCTGTCTATAATCCTTTTACGGGAATGCTTTCTCCCGCATGTTCTTCAAAACTTCTGGAAAATCGGTGAGTACCTTTTTCGGCATCCTCAACCCTGAAGTAAAGATACTCACTTTCCGGGGTATCGAGTACAGCCCTAAGAGCCTCTTGGCCGGGATTGGCGATAGGACCCGGGGGCAATCCCCGATGGAGATAGGTGTTGTAAAGATCCGGAATTTTTAAATCACTATAATAGACTACCTGGGGATGTTCCTTGCCCTGTTTTTCGGTGATGACGTAGACTACCGTAGCACAGGATTGAAGGGGCATGCCGATTCGAAGCCGATTATTGAACACCGAGGCAATGAGTCCCGCCTCGCTGGGTACCCGGTATTCCCGCTCAACAATAGAGGCCAGGATTACTTGCCGCAAAAGCTCCTCCACCTTGACATCCTCTCGCCCGCCCAGTTCCCGATATTTTTGGAAAAATCTTTCCACCATTTTCCCGGCCACCATGGAGGCAGGGCTATCCTCGGGGAAAAGGTAGGTGTCAGGGAAAAGAAAGCCTTCCAGTCCACCGACGGGCACTCCGAGGCTGGATGCGAAACCGGCATCGGCTGAGACTTTCATAAAATCGGTAGCGGTGCATACTCCGGCTTTCTCAAGTATTTCCGCAATGATTCTCGTGGTAGAACCCTCAGGAATTGTCGCTCGTACCTGGGCTACCTTGCCCTCGATAAGCATGTTTACCACTTCCGACATGGAGCTTCCGGTATAAATCCTGTAGGTCCCTGCTTTCAGTTCGTCCTCAGCTCCTTTGAGACGCAGATACATAAGGAAGAGCCTCCTGTTCCGCAAGAGACCTTCTTCTAAAAGCGTTGTAGCCACCCAGGAGGCCGAGGCTCCCTGGTGAATTTTTATCCGTACTTCTTTTTGAGCTTCCCCGCTGGATTCAGGGCTGCAGGAAAGGGCCAAGGCAAGGACAGCGATGGATAGAAGGAGGAGAATGAAGGAAAGCTTTATTTTCACGATGGGCATTCCTCGTCCCCTTCAGGCCTGATAATTTTTTGATTGTTTCTACGATCAGCCAGATGCGAAAAGATAGTATCCACCGGAACCGCTGCGCCCTTGCCGATTCCCGGACAGGATGCGGCTTCTGCCTTCCAGGCTCCGGGGGAGGATAGGATCTCTTCCCAGAAAGGATAGGTTCGGCATTGGACAGGGCGTGCAGAGTAAACGGAGCATTTGCCATCGGCGAGGAATATGCAGTCGTAATGCTTCTTTTCTCTAAGGGAGAGGGCCCTTCTCTCTCCTGTGTCCACCCAGCGGCAGTAAGATTCTATGAACTCATCCCTTTCCATGCCTAAAAAATTTTCAAGGCGGGCTAGATCCGTTTCTCCAAGCCAAACATAGCCCGGTGAACCGGTACAGCAGAAGGAACAAGCGCTGCATTCAAAGCACAGGCCGGACAAAGTATCCAGGTCTATCATCCAGTCCTCCGCAGGGAAAAAGAAACGAAAAAAAACCTCCTCGAAAAGGAGGAGGTTTTGGGGAGAGAAGGATTTGAACCTTCGAAGGCGTAAGCCAACAGATTTACAGTCTGCCCCCTTTGGCCGCTCGGGAATCTCCCCAAGAAGGGCGCCATCAAATCCTCGAGCCATCTCCCGGAATCGAACCGGGGACCCCGAGATTACAAGTCACGTGCTCTGCCAACTGAGCTAAGATGGCACGAAGCGACTATACAGAAAAGCTCGAGCGCGCGTCAAGGGCATTCGGGAAAATTGCCTTATTTCGCGGGTGAAAAGATTTTTCCGTTCCATGCCTCGGGATGGAATGCCTCGGGGTGAATATGGATGAGGCTCAATGCACGCTGGCCGTCTAGTATCGCCTGATGGTCAGAAACAGGGGCGGGCTGCCGTTCGCTCCTGCCCTCGGCCAGGAAGCTATACGTTTAGCCGTCCAGGCCATCAAAGCACTTGAGCTGATCGTAGTAGCGGTTTATGCCGGGCACCGTCCACCGAGCCGGCCTGTCTGCATCATCCGCCGAAGGGCCATTTATATTCAGGAAGCTGTCGGGCTTCCAGAGGGCAGCCAGTGCGGTAAGGTGGCGTGAGACAAAGGCGGCACAGCAGCGGTAATCCAAGGGAGCCTTGTACTGGGCGCAGGATACGGCTATGGCGGGCACTCCTGCTAGTGCTGCCTGGCGGGCTGCTCCGCAGGTGCCAGAGTAGATAATATCTGTGCCTAAATTAGGACCTCTGTTTATGCCCGAAATCACCAGGTCGGGTTTCCAGGGCAGGATGCCCAGGCCGGCTACGATGACGCAGTCGGCGGGGGTGCCTGAGCAGCTGTAAAATCCTTCCCTTAGTTTTCGTACTTTGGTGGGATGCTTAAGCGTCATGGCATGGGAGACTCCAGAGCGTTCTGTCTCGGGAGCGATGACAATTATATCCCTTTCGCCGCCACCGAAGGAGTTGGAAGAAAGATAGTCCACAAGGACAGACAAACCTTCGGCATCAATGCCGTCATCGTTGGTGACAAGAATTCGCATTGGAAACTCCGCTTTAGGTGTTGCTTGTTTTCATTCCGCCGGTTATGGCTGTTTCGTATACTTGGGCTTTGAAGCCGAAAATTCGCTCGTATTCTTCAAGACGCTTCTTATATTCCTCAAGCGCTTCGGATCGAAGCACTGATACAATGCAACCCCCAAAGCCCGGACCTGTCATACGGGAGCAGAGTATGCCGTCGATCTCCAGTGAGCGTTTTACCAGCCAATCTATCTCCGGACAGGATATCTCGTAGTGATTTCTCAAGGAATTATGGGACTTGTTTATAATTCTGCCAAAGGAAGCGGCATCCTGCCTCGACAGGGCTTCCTCGGCTTCCATAACCCGGCCTAGCTCTTCGATGACATGGATGCATCTTCGGCGGATACTCTCAGGCAGGACTCCCATGAGGTCATCCAGATCAGACATCCTCACATCTCGTAGGGTTTTTCCGCCCCGAGGAGCGACCATCTTAAGGCATTTTCTGCAGTCATCGCTCCGCTGCCTGAGCTCGGCTTCAGCGGATATGCGAGGCACGCGGGAATCGGTGAGCACGAGGCTCCAGCCCTCGTCCAGAAACTGCACTGCCCTTCTTCTGGGAATTCTCATATCGATTATGGACAGGGCTCTGGAACCTGGGGAGGTGCCGGTGAGGTAATCGTAGAGGGCCGCTGGTTTTTCCATGAAGGATGATTGGGCATTGCAGGCGATCACTGCGAGATCTTCATTTTTGATGGAAAGGCCGTAGATTGTTTTGAGAGCGTGGGCTGTTGCCATGTTTATGGCTGCAGATATTCCCAACCCAAGCCCCTGTGGCACATTGCCGGATATGGTGACATTGACGCCCCTGGACTGTACATCGAAGTTGCGGGCGAAATAGTCGAATATGGATTTAACGTTGTTGGCCCAGCGATCCTCGCGCTTATACTTGAGCGTACCCGTGGAAGCCCGCTTTCGCTCGCCCAAATCGGCGGCAAAGAAGCGCATGGATGAATCCTTGCGCTGGGATATGGCCACCTTCATTTCGAAGGATGAGGCGGCTGCCAGCACCAGACCTTCGCTGTCCGCCGTATGCTCGCCCAAGAGTTTGATCGTGGCAGGTGCCGAGGCAATACAGAGAGGCGGAGCTTCATATTCTGTCTGGTGAACCGCGGCGATGTCTCTCATCTATCCTTCTTTTCGGGGGATGTTCCGCTCTTCCCTGCGGTCTGCCCGGGAAAAACTTGGGATTTGAACATTTTATAGCATTTCTCGTTTTGGTTCAACAAAAAACGTTTCCTGCCTTTATCATTTTTTCCAGACGGCTTAGCTTGGCCTGGGCATCTTTGAGTTCGGCCTCGTAACGGCGACGCTCCCGTATCTTGGCCTCCACCGCCTTTACCTTCCAAGCTCCTTCTTTGCCAAGGTATTCGGTAACTACCCTTCCCTCTTTTCGCTTTACAAGGTAGACGTAGGCGCCGTTTCCCCGTTTTTTTACAGAAAGCGCCCCCTTGGGTCTCTGCTGGCATTCCTGTCGCAAGCGGGTGACAGTGCGGAGAACCTGTTGATGCTCGCTCTGGAGCATGGTGTCTATGGCGCTAAGAGGCATGGAAAGGAGTATACAGTAAAAATACGGGAAAATGACAAAAAACTTCGAAAAAACTGAAGAGGAAAGAATCCGATTCTTTGAGCGATGCGCGATTCGAACGCGCGACCTTCGGCTCCGGAGGCCGACGCTCTATCCAGCTGAGCTAATCGCTCGATCATTGTCGCCCAAGGGTATTGGATGGGCTGCCCTGAAGGCCTGGGCATGATAGTACGGTTGATCAGATTCAGTCAATCGGCCATTATCTGGACATGGAAACCATACTGCTTGCTTCTTCTTCGCCTCGCCGCAGAGAGCTACTGGAAAGCCTTTCAATACCTTGTACCATACTAAGCCCCGATGTAGACGAAACTGCCTACGATGCCTTGGAGCCCGAGTTCAGGGTGGGAGCCTTGGCCGAGGCCAAGGCGTTGGCAGTGAGGGACAAGCTTTTACGAGAATCCCTGCCTCGGCCAAGGCTCATGCTAGCCGCCGACACGCTTGTGGTACTCGGCGAAGGCACAAGTTTAGAGGTCATTGGCAAACCCGAAAACCTGGACGAGGCCAGGAGTATGCTTACTCGACTCCAGGGGAGGACACACAGGGTATACTCGGGGCTCTGTCTTTATGATTTAAGGTCAGAAAAGCGGGAAACAGTCGTGGCCACAACTAAGGTCAGATTTGCGCCCATGAAGGACAAGGAAATCGAGGAGTATCTGGGCTGGAATGAATGGCAGGGTGCTGCAGGAGCCTACCGGATTCAGGGCAGGGCATCCTGGTATATAAAGGACATTGCAGGATCATGGTCCTGTGTCGTGGGCTTGCCAATACGTGAGCTTTATGGCATTCTGTCCAACGCCGGTTACGAATTCGCGCCGGCAAAGGGCACGAAGTAGCCCAATATTTTCCGCCTTCTGGTTTTACAGCCAGATGGACGAGAACAAGAGAAGGGGATCGGCAATAATGCCGATCACGGGAGGAATACGTGGCAGTAGTCACCATGAAAAACCTGCTCGAGTCCGGTGTGCACTTCGGACATCAGGTTAAGCGCTGGGACCCCAGGATGAAGAAGTTCATCTTCGCCGAGCGCAACGGAATCCACATCATAGACCTGCAGAAGACCATCCAGGCCATCAAGGACGCCTACGATGCGGTTCAGAAGACCGTAAGCTCGGGCAAGTCGGTGCTCTTTGTGGGCACCAAGAAGCAGGCTCAGACCGCTATCCAGAAAGAAGCGGAGCGCAGCGAACAATTCTATGTGAACAACCGCTGGCTCGGCGGAATGCTCACCAATTTCAGTACCATCAAGAAATCCATCCAGCGCCTCAAGAAGATCGAACGCATGGAAGTGGACGGCACCTTTGAAAGCCTTACCAAAAAGGAAGTCGCCAGCCTCCAGAAGGAAAAGATCAAGCTGGAGAAGAACCTCGGCGGCATCAAGGAAATGAAGGACCTGCCCGGCATCATTTTCGTGGTGGATACCAGGAAGGAAGCCATTGCCGTGGCCGAGGCCCAGCGCCTGGGCATTCCCATAGCCGCAGTAGTAGATACCAACTGCAATCCCGAGGGCATAACCTACCCCATTCCCGGCAATGACGACGCCATCAGATCCATCAGCCTTTTTACCCAGATCATCGCCAACGCCGTGGTAGAAGCCGGCGCTTCAGAAGGCCTTAAAATTATTGAAAGCCTTCCCGCCGATGAGACAGAAGAGGTCCACACCGATGCGGTGCGAAAGGAAGAGGAAGAGGAAGAGGTAGATATCGACACCTATGCTTCCAAAGTAGAGACTGTGGAGGCTGCAACCCCCGCCCCTGCAGAGGAAAGCGAGGCAGAATCGAGCTTGCCGACTGTCGACGAGGACAAGCTCTACGAGACTAAATAAGGAGCTTGCATCATGGAAATCAAAGCTACAGATATAAAGACCCTGAGAGAAAAAACCGGGGCCGGGATGATGGACTGCAAAAAAGCCCTGGTGGAAGCCGAGGGAGACTTTGCCGCCGCCGAAAAGCTTCTGCGCGAGTGGGGCATGGCTGGGCTTGAAAAACGCGCTGGTCGGGCTACCAACGAGGGCAGAATCTTCATGGTAGAGGGAGACAACGCGATTTCTCTGGTGGAAATTGTATGCGAAACCGACTTTGTGGCCAAGAATGCAGACTTTATCGCCGCTGGCCAGAAAATCGCCGAGAGAGCCTATGCGATGAAGGCCGACGCGGCCAACGAAGAACTGGAAGCCAAGGTAAAGGACATTGCAGTCGTCATAAAAGAAAATATTGTCCTCAAGCGAGTAAAGTACATTACGAAGACGGCGGGCGAGTATCTCCACAGCTATGTCCACGGCGAAGGCAAGATTGTCGTCGTGGTCAAGGCTTCTTCCTCGGTTAAGGACGCCTTTGCCAATGAGGCTGTCCAGACCTTCGTTCACGATGTCGCGCTCCATATCGCAGCCTTCAATCCCATGTTCCTGGATCAGAGCAAGCCCAACGCCGCCTGGATCGAAGAGCAGAAGGAAATATTCGCCAAACAGGTGGAGTTGGACGAGAAACTCAAATCCAAGCCCGCCAAGGTGGTAGAGGGGATTCTGGCCGGCAAGCTCAAGAAACTCATGGCTGATGTCTGCCTCCTCGATCAGCCCTTTGTGCGAGACGAAAAAATGAGTGTGGCTGCTGCCATGGCTGCGGTTAAAAAAGAGACGAAGGTCGATTTCTCAATCGTCGACTACCAGTATGTCAAGGTTGGAGACGCGGTCTAAGCGATCGGCTCCAATATAATCAGGGCAGACATCGGGGCGCGCGCCCCGATGTCTGCCCAAGCCATTAGATGGGGAGGACGACAATGGATTCCGTCAAAACAACCTGTGAAACGAGAATGAAGAAGACCATCGCCGCGTTGAGGGATGAGTTTAACGGCATCAGAACAGGAAGAGCCTCTCCTTCCCTTCTCGATAAAATCCGAGTGGATTACTACGGGCAAAAAACCCCTCTTAGCCAGGTTGCCACTATTTCAGTGCCCGAGGCAAGGTTGATAGTAGTTCAACCCTGGGATAGGGCCTTGTTCAGCGAAATCGAAAAAGCGATCATGAAGTCGGAACTGGGACTCAACCCCTCTAACGACGGAAAGGTAATCCGCATTTCCATACCCCCTCTCACCGAACAGAGGCGCAAGGATTTGGTCAAATCGGCCAAGGCTATCGCCGAGCAGTCCAGGGTGGCGATTCGCAATATCAGGCGTGACAGCCTGGAAGAACTCAAAAAGGAATCGGCCAGCGAAAAAATAGCCGAGGATACTGTCAAGAAGGAAGAAGAAGAGCTTCAAAAGCTCACAGATTCCTATATTGTGCAGGTTGCCAAAGTTCTGGAAGAAAAAGAAAAAGAAATAATGGAAGTCTAGAGATGTACAAATCGGGGCTCCTTTAGGTTCTCGGGATGGATAAACCTTCTTTACCCGCCCATGTGGCCATTATCATGGATGGAAACGGCCGCTGGGCTACCCGCAGAGCTTTGCCCCGCACCGAAGGGCACCGCCAAGGCCTGGAAGCGGCGAAGCGTATCGTAGCACACTGCTCCTCCCTGGGTATCTCCTTTCTCTCCCTCTACACCTTTTCCACCGAAAACTGGAAACGCACCAAGGATGAGGTCGGATTTCTCATGACGCTCATCAAAAATCACCTCTCAGCCGAATTGGATTTTTATCGTAAAAATAAGATCAAGGTAGTTCATTCCGGCAACAGGGAAGGTTTGTCCCGGGATATCCTACAGGAGATAGACAGGGTGGCCAAGGATACAGAGCATTTTCCCGGTATGGTGGTCAACCTGGCTATCAACTACGGAGGAAGGGATGAGGTGCTCAGAGCTGTTGGGCGGCTTGCCCAAAGACATGGGGGTTCAACGTCTTTCAAGGAACCCAGTGAAGATGAATTAGCCCAAGCCCTGGATCATCCAGAAATCCCCGATCCCGATCTCATCATCCGCACAGGTGGAGAGATGAGGCTTTCCAACTTCCTTCTCTGGCAGTCAGCATATACAGAGCTTTACTTCTCCGAATGCCTCTGGCCCGATTTTAATGAAAAGGAAGTGGATAGGGCGCTTGCAGATTACGCTTCCAGGGACAGGCGTTTCGGGGGAGTCCGATGACTAAGAATACAGGGCAACGTCTTTTGGTTTTTTTCCTTGGAGTCCCTCTTTTCATACTTTTTGAGCTCTACGCCTCTTTCGGACGAAATATTCTTCTTGTCATCTTTGCCATGGCTATACAGTTCGGCTCCCTGTATGAAATAGCTACCATCTTTGACAAGAAGAACATACGAATTCCCCGCCTCCCCCTCGCCTTTCTTTCTCTCGCAGGATCCTTTCTGATCTATCTATCTCCGCTTTTTAAGGGTCTTTCCGATTCAGCTCCCAGCCCTCTTGTCGTCCTCCTCTTCATCTCGCTTTTCGGTGGCCTGGCTGTAATGGCTCCTGTCGCTTTTTCCAAGCAGAAGGATTTCGACGGGCTTCTCCATGGCCTGAGCGCTTCCCTCTTCGCCTATTTCTATTGCGGCGTCCTGGGATTTTGCCTGGTCTACATAGGCTCCTGTTTCGGCCAGGTCTCGACACCCTTGTTTATATTTCTCCTCATGACCTCGGGCAACGACAGCCTTGCATGGCTTGTGGGCATGAGCTTGGGAAAAAAAAGAGGCATAGTTGCGGTTTCGCCCAATAAAAGTCTGGCTGGTTTTATAGGCGGCTTGTCAGGATCTCTCATCGCCGCATTGATTTCTTATTACCTCTTCCCTAAGGCAGGCGTATCCTCCCTGAGTCTAATCCTTCTCATGGGCCTATGTATCGGCATTGCAGTCATTCTAGGCGACTTGGTGGAAAGCGCATTGAAACGTTCGGCAGGGGTAAAGGATTCTTCATCGTTCATTCCCGGCAGGGGGGGGATCCTGGATTCTTTTGATAGTCTTTTATTTGCGGCTCCGCTATTTATTATCATATCCACGCTGCTGGGACTATTCCCTCCCCTTTAAGCAGGTAAAACACCATGACTAAAAAACTAGTGATACTCGGTGCCACTGGATCCATAGGACGACAAACCCTGGACTGCGTGAAAGAAGCCAACAGGAAAAATCCTGGCAGTTTTTCAGTTGCGGGTCTTTCGGCCAACAGCGATCTTCCAGGACTTCTGCACTTAGCCCAGGACTTTCCCGACGCACACCTTGCCCTCTCCTCCTCTACGTGTCCGGCACAGAACTCCTCGGTCGAGCATTCAGAAACCCTAAAGCGTTTGAACTTTACAGGCCCTGAGGCAGTTGCACGCTTAGTCGAGTCTCTCGAAGCGGACCTCGTGGTCAATGGAATCGCGGGTTCGGCCGGGCTGATGGCTTCCTACGAATCCCTCAGATCGGGAAAAAATCTAGCCCTGGCCAATAAGGAATCGGTGGTCATGGCCTACGGCCTCCTCGCCTCCATGGCCGAGGCGAAAAAACTAAATATCATCCCCGTCGATTCCGAGCACGCGGCGCTCTTCCAGCTTGTTAGGCGCTGTGGTTCCGCATCCATACAAGAACTCTGCATTACCGCCTCGGGCGGACCTTTCAGAAACCTCAGCCTGGAAAACCTGAAGGGGATTACTCCCGATCAGGCTGCCGCCCATCCCGTGTGGAAAATGGGGAGGAAGATCAGCATCGATTCGGCTACTCTGGCCAACAAGGGCTTGGAACTCATAGAGGCCGTTCGTCTGTTTGGAGTCTCTGAAGAGAGACTAAAGGTTCTCATTCATCCCGAAAGCCTGGTCCACGCCCTAGTGCGAACCCTGGATGGAAGCCTCTACGCTAACCTATCCTCACCGGATATGCACCTTCCTATCAATATCGCCCTGCACTGGCCCGAGGAAGTCGCCACCGAGTATGGCAGGCTGGACCTGGCCGGCCGAAGTCTTAACTTCTTCAATCCTGATACAGATCGGTTTCCCATGCTCGACCTGGCCAGGGCTGCGGTTCGTGCAGGCGAGGCAGGAACCATCGCCTATAATGCCGCCAATGAGGTAGCTGTGCAGGCTTTTGAGGAAGGCCGAATCGGCTTCACCGATATTGCAAAGGTAGTATCTGCGATCTTGGACTTTGATTGGTCTTTCCCTGCCAGCGATTTACGCAGTATCTTTAATTATGACAGCCTGGCAAGGAAAAAAGCCCTTGCAGCAGTCGCGGAGATCCAATGTTGACAGTGCTGTATGGCCTTTTGGGCCTTTCAATAGTAGTTCTCGTCCATGAGTTTGGCCACTATCTGGCTGCCAAGGCTGTGGGCATAGAGGTTGAGGCCTTTTCCATCGGTATGGGGCCTAAGCTTTTCGCATTCAAGCGCGGCACAACAGAGTGGAGGCTTTCAGCCTTTCCCTTGGGCGGCTATTGCCGCATGAAGGGGGAAAAGGGCTTTAAACAGGCGCTGGAACGCAAGCTCGATCACATTCCCGCCGAGAAGGGTTCCTTTTACGGCGAGTCGCCCTGGAAAAGGATTCTTATTCTCATCTCAGGCCCCGTTTTCAATCTCATTTTCGCATCCATCCTCTTTGGCCTGGTGGCTCTTTTGGGTTTGAGAATAGAAACCCTGCCCAACCGCATTGTCCTCGCTTCGGACTTCCCATCTCTTTCCGGACAAGCTACTGTCTCCGACCTCAGCCCGGCCCAGGCAGCGGGCTTGAAAACCGGGGACAGGGTTCTCGGCATAGATGGAAGAGCCGTGAGGGATTACTCTGATATTCAAGAGATAGTTAGCACAAACCCGCAGAAAGAATTGGTATTCGAAGTAGAGAGAAACGGTAACAGGTTTTTGGCGCCAGTATTTCCGCGCCTGGACAAGGAAACCGGACAGGGTCTCATTGGAATATTCGCATGGGTTGAGCCTGAGGTCAAAGCCGTTGCCCCGGGCAGTTCGGCAGCCATCGCGGGCATAAAGCCCGGAGACCTCCTCGTTGAAGCACAGGGCAGGAGCATTGAGCATTCAATAGATCTTTCCAATATTCTAAGCGGCAAACCCGAGAGGCTTGCCTTAAAAGTCAGCCGATCCGGTCAGGACTTGGACCTCAATCTTGTCCTATCCTATGAGGGCAATGATTCATCTTCCCCTTTGGGAATAGGTTTCGCAACAATAATCAGGGAGGAAAGGGCTGAATCCCTGGGCAAGGCCTTCATCCAGGGCTGGACTGAGAGTTTTGAGATGCTGGGTTTGAGCCTTAGAGGCTTGGGCATGCTCTTCAAGGGCGTTAATCTTTTCAAGTCTATTTCCGGACCCGCCCGCATAACCTATCTTATCGGTAGCGCTACCCAGGCAAGCATTGAAAGCTCTGGCATAGCAGGGTTTACAACAATACTGAGTTTCCTCGCCTTTTTGTCGGTGAGTCTTTTTATCATGAATCTTTTGCCCATTCCCGCTCTCGACGGGGGACAGATTCTGCTTTCCACCGCTGAGCTGATCAAGCGCAAGCCACTGCTCACCACGACAATATATCGCTTCCAGTTTGTCGGGGCGGCCATGATCCTTCTTCTGTTTTTCCTGGCCACCTTCAGCGATATACTCTTCTTTTCAGGGCGCTGATTCAGGATCGATACAGGTTAAGCATCATCGTTCGAACCGTTCCATATTCACAAACTTGGCGGTGGAAGGCCTGAACCACACATTGGTTTTTCCGATAGGTCCGTTTCGCTGCTTAGCCACGATAAGTTCAGTCTCGATCTGCTCTGATCTTTGATCCTGAGTCTTGTTGATCTCCCTGTCCCTATGGAGGAAGAGGATAAGGTCGGCATCCTGCTCGATAGATCCAGACTCCCGCACATCGGCTAGGTTGGGCTGTTTACCTTCGGCTTCCCGCTTGAGCTGGGAGAGGGCAACTATGGGAATATCCAATTCTCGGGCCAGGGATTTAAGAGAACGGGATATGGCTGATATCTGCTCCCAACGGGGAAGCTCGGCGTTTTCGTGGGTGATGAGGGTTATATAGTCCACAAAGATGATCTTGACCCCCCGTTCCAAAACTAGGCGCCTGGCCATGGTGCGCAACTCCAGGAGCTTCATGTTGGGCATATCCACTATATAGAGGGGGGCTTCGTAAATCCTGCCCGCCGCGTCCATCAGATCGTTGAGGTCCGAGCTGCGTAGCCTTCCCGTGCGTATCCGCTCGCCGGGTACCCTGGCTTCTGAACTGATGATGCGGTTCATCAGCGCTCGCTCCGACATTTCCAGGGAGAAAAATGCCGCCGGAATTTTGCAGTCTATGGCGATATGTGCGGCAAAAGTGAGGGCAAGGGCTGTTTTACCCACCGAAGGGCGAGCCCCAATGACGATGAACTCGGAATTTTGAAAACCCGAGGTCATGGAGTCCAGGTCTGTCAGCCCCGAGGGAATGCCGGTGAAAGCGTTGGGGTTGTTACTGAGCTGTTCTATCACCGTGATGGTATCGGGAATCAGCTCCTTGATGGAATGGTAGGATGCCGTTCTCCTGTTCTGGGTTATCTCGAAAATTTTAGCCTGAATCTCGTCCAGGATGAGACCGGTTTCGGCGGTATCATCATAGGCCAGCG
>CAZHSK010000015.1:0-13488 GCA_964535235.1 uncultured Treponema sp.
ACGTGGCATACACAATTATATCACATTGAGGCCCATTAGTAAAAGAAAATAAAAAAGGGGCCGCCCAACTGATTGGACAGCCCCTTTTATTTGCACCCAGGCCGATTTGGGTTTAAGGTAGCCAGTTTTTCTAGTGTTTGCGGCCTGCGAGTATGAGGGATGCCGCCGGTTTGTCCAGCATGAGGTAGCAGTCTGGGTGCTGCCTTAAGATGGAGCAGGGTGCGGCAGGGGATACGGGAGCGTTGAGGGCCATCTCGACGGCTTCGGCTTTTCTTGCGTCGGGCACCGAACATATGATTTTAGCGGATTTTAATATTTGCTTGATGCTCATGGACACGGCCTGGGCAGGCACTTCTTCCAGGGACGCGAACCAGCCTTCGCCCACTTGCTGAAGCCTGCATTTTTTATCCAGATCCACCACGATGTACGCCGCCTCGGTGTGGAAATCGGCGGGGGGATCGTTGAAGGCTATGTGGCCGTTCTCGCCGATTCCAATAAAGGCGACATCGATAGGCTGTTTCTTGATCCGCTCGGAGAGGGAGGCTAGTTCGGCCTTGAGATCGGATGCATCGCCGGCTACATAGACGAATTCCTTGAGCTTGGGCACTTTTTGCGCAAAGCGTTCACGCAGATATTTCCTGAAGCTAGCCTTGTGGGTATCGGCCATGCCTACATACTCATCTAGATGAAAACAGGTTACCTTGCTCCAGTCTATGCCCGGCTGGAGGATAAGGCTGGAGATGACGGAAAATTGGCTGGCGCCGGTGGCCAGGATGATATTGGCGCTGCCTTTGGCCAGGATGGCCTGGCGGATGGCGGCGGCTCCCAGTTCGGCAGCCCTGGCGCCCATGAGTTCGATGGTGTCGTAGATGCAAATATTCATGTTCCTGTCTCCTGTCTTTGTGCTTACCAGATTATCCCGGCTTTAGCGGAAAATGTAAATGCGCCTTTTGTTTTACTTTAGGATACGCATTCTTTGTTGCGCCACAGGCATACCCGTGCTACACTTTTTGAATATTGAATCGATAAAGCACTGGATCGACGGGCTGGATTTTCCTTCGATCCGCAAGGAGGAACGCTTTGAAGAAACTACTTATTGCTCTTCTGATTTGTTCGTTGGTGGGCGGTATCGCTTTCGCACAGGCGTCCAAGCAAACGAGAGCGCTGATAATCTGGAGCGCCGCGGCCGAGGATGAAGCCCAGGCTCTTGTGGCCAAGTTCAACGAAAAGTACCCGGATATCAAGGTGAGCGTAATCAGGGCAGGCTCGGGAGAGCTTCTGACCAGGCTGAACGCTGAGCAGCCCAAGCCCCAGGGAGATATTCTCTTAGGCATCGCCAAAGAATCTTTCGACGGCGCCTATGACTTTTTCAGGGCTTATAAGTCGGTGAACCATAACTATTTGGGCGCCGATGTAAAGGACAAGGCTGCTATTCCCAAGTACTACGGATTCTCCATGCCTCTGCAGGCTTTCATGGTCAATACGAAGCTGCTGAAGGAAGCCGACTATCCGCGCAAGTGGACAGATCTGGTAGACCCTAAATACAAGGGCGAGATCATCCTTGCCAACCCGGCGCTCTCCGGCTCCGCCTATGCGCAGCTTTACATGACCTATAAGCTCTACGGCGACGAATTCGTAAAGAAGCTGGCCAAGGCCGCCACTTTTACCGCGAGCTCCACGGTAGGTCCCGAGTCCGTAGCCAGGGGAGAGTATGCGATCACCGCCACCGGCGAGGGCAATATTGCCAAGTATATCGGCGAGGGAGCCCCGGTAACCTTCGTGTACCCCGAAGACGGAACAGGCGCCCGCTTCGATGCCTCGGGCATTATCGCCAACGGCCCGAATCCCAGATCGGCGGAGCTGTGGATGGACTTTATCACCTCCAAGGATGCCTATACGCTTATCAGGAAGGTGAGAAACCGCCGTGTCGTGGTAACAGACCTGCCCGGCCCGGAACATCTGCCTGCCCTTGGGAAAATAAAGCTTATTCCCTATGATGCCATTGAGGCCGCCAATATCCGCGAGGATCTGAGCGGCAAGTTCTCAGACTGGATGATTTGATATTTATACCTGCATATTTGCGATGGGTGTGATCCGCGTAGATGCGGTCGCCCTGAACAGGTAGGAGAATTCTGAAATAACCCCGCAGCGCCTAAGCCTGCGGGGTCTTTGTTCTACGATACCCTGCCCGAGAGGAAAGCCATGAGTCTCGATCTTAATTACCGCGAAGTGACGAAAGTATTCGGCGTTGGGAGCAAAAATCCCGTGGAAGCCCTCAAGCAAGTTTCTTTTACAATCAAGCCCGGCGAGCTGTTCTGTCTGCTAGGGCCATCGGGCTGCGGCAAGACTACCTTGCTGCGCAGCACCGCTGGCCTGGAGAGCATTACCAGTGGGCACATTTTCTACGGGGGAAAGGATATGACGAGCATTCCGCCCTTCAGGCGGAATATCGGCATGGTGTTTCAGAGCTTCGCCCTCTACCCTCACATGAATATATTCGAGAATGTGGCCTACGGCTTGAGAGTGCGTAAAACCCCGGAAGTGGAGGTGAAGCGGAAAGTTACCGAGGTAATGGAGTTGGTAGGGCTTACCGAAGAATTGAAGCGCAACCCCAGTCCCGCGGGGCTTTCTGGTGGGCAGCAGCAGCGGGTGGCCATAGCGCGAGCCTTGGTATACGACCCTGATCTTCTGCTCCTGGATGAGCCTCTGGCTAATCTGGACGCAAAGCTTCGCCGCTATATGAGGGCCGAGATACGGAGGATACAGAAGGCTACGAATATCACCACGATTTTTGTCACCCATGATCAGGAAGAGGCCATGGCGGTGGGGGACAGGTTGGCCGTAATGCGGCGCGGAATTGTGGAGCAGATAGGCAGCTCAGACGAGTTGTACAATAAGCCCAACAGCGCTTTTGTCGCAAACTTTATCGGGAAGATGAACTTTCTCAAGGCCAGTCTTTTAATGAATGACAAAGCGGAAGCAAAGGCGCTCATCCAGGGGGCAGGACTGGAGGTGGAAGCTGGCAAGGGCAGAAATCATCTTGTCGCGGAAATGGCGCCTGGCGCTGCCGTTGTGGTGGGGGCGAGACCTGAACAGTTGGCGGTGAGCGTGAAGAGTGTGGAAGGCGGTATTGAAGGTAAGGTGAATATCATCCAGCATCTGGGCCAGTTTGTGCGGTACGAGGTGAGCGTGGATTCATCCATTTCCGCGCAGCCTTTTGAAGTGGATATGCCGGGACTGGTAAAGGACATCGCCGAGGGTGATAAGGTTTTCGTTACGATTAAAAAGGGCTTGGCTTCGCTCTATGCGCCCGAGGAGGGGCAGAGCGAATGAAAGGCCAGAATCTGCAAAGCTCTATCTCCAAGGGGGAGGGGCGTGGTTTTTCAAAAATCCTACAAAAGGATATTACCCCTTATCTGGTGTTTCTCATCCCCATGGCGTTTCTCTGTGTCTTCCTCTTCTGGCCATTGGTGACGACGTTTTTAAGGGCTTTTATGAGGTCGGGCAACAAGTTCAATTTGGAGGCTCTGGGGTTTTCGGGCTTTGAAAAATTCTTTACCAGCCCCCTGTATCAGAGGAGCTTGAAGAATTCCTTCGTGGTGGGGATTTCCGTAACGGTATTTTCGCTGATTATTGGTGTGCCCATGGGTTATTTTGTAGCCCGTGTAAAGATTCCCGGAAAATCACTTTTGCTTTCGCTGGGTATTCTGCCGGTGATAATGCCTTCGTTTATCGGGGCTTTCAGCTGGATAATTCTCTTGGGCAGGCAGGGTGTGCTGAGATATTTCATCAATATCGCCTTGGCCCCCCTGGGCATGGAATTACCGCCCATCTATGGAATGTTCGGCATGATTTTCTGCATGAGCCTGACTTACTTTCCTTTTGTGTTCCTTTTAAGCCATGGGGCTTTTTCTTCGGCCAATGCCCTTTTGGAAGATGCGGGCATGCTCATGGGGGCCAGCCGCTGGAGGGTACTGAGAACTATCACTTTTCCCCTGGTGATTCCCAGTATAGGGGCCGCGGCCCTTTTGGTGTTCATCAGGTCGATTGGCAATTTTGGTATTCCGGCGATTATCGGTGGGGATCAGTATGTGCTGCCGACACTGATCTATTTCAGGGTGAACGGGTTTTGGGACCTGAACGGGGCTTCATCGATTGCGGTGGTGAATGTGCTGATAACCGGGGCTGTGCTCTGGTTCCAGAAATATGTCGTGAGCCGCAGGGAGTACGAGACTATCTCGGCGTCTCATGTGGAGATAAAGCAGCACAGCCATCCGGCAATCCGCATAATTGCCTTCGCTTACTGTCTGGTGATTTTGATTGTCTCCTTGGCGCCTCAGCTGGTGATAATTCTCATGTCCTTCTTCGAAAAGTGGCAGGGGCTGCTGCCCGAGGGGCTCACCTTGGCCAATTATGCGAAAATACCCAAAAATTCCCCGAAGGAACTGCTGAATTCCCTGTATCTTTCCACGCTTGCGACGCTGCTGACGGCAGTGTTGGGCAGTATAATCGCCTACATAACCGAGAGGAGAAAACCCAAGGGGGCGGGGATTCTGGACATGGCGGTGATGGCGCCCTTTATCCTGCCCGGAACTGTGGTGTCGGTGGCTCTCCTTTCGGCGTTTTCCGGCAAGAGCGCGATACCTTTGGGCGGGACATATACGATCATAATAATTGCCTACATGGTGCGCCGAACCCCCTATGTATACCGTTCGGTGGCGGCCAGCCTGACTCAGCTGAACCCTTCGCTGGAGGAGGCTTCCACTATCGCGGGAGCGCATTGGATCTATACCTTCAGGCGGGTGAGCGTCCCCTTGATTTTACCAGGGATTATTTCTGGTTCGATTCTCACCTTCTCCACGCTTCTGCAAGAGCTGAGCACGACTATTCTTCTCTATGGCGCGAGAACGAGAACGGTGCCTATCCAGATTTACGGAGCTGTGGCCGACGGAAAGATGGGGGAGGCGAGCGCCCTTTCGGTGATTTTGCTTATAGTGGTATTTGCAATCGTCTATGCTACCAACAAGACCAAGGGCAGGGATCTTTCATCGGGCTTTAAAATTTAGATTCCCGCGAAGGTGAGCCAACTGGCCAAGAGTCTGATAAAAGAGAATAAGCCTGCGACTTCTGCGGCAGCCAGAATGAGGCTTGCCACAGCGGTGAGGATGAGAGCGGGCTTTTTCCAGGGTTTTTCCCTGTAACTCTTTTTCAGGAGGGCGGGAAGCGTGATGGCGACGGCGAGGAGAATCCAGAACGCGGCGCCTATCAGGGCCGAAAGTCCTGGCGAGGCTATCGCAAAATCCTCCATGCCCCAGCCTGCCCTGGTAAGCCAGGAGCTGAAGGAGTTTAGGCTTCCTCCGGCCATGGCGAGGCCAAAGAACACGAGAACAAGACCCGAGGCGATTCTCACCGTCTTGCCCTTCCTGGTAAGGAATGTGAGCACTGGCTTGAGGCGATCGAAAAAGAGGCCCGAGGCCAGGAAGGGAAGGGCAAATCCTAGGGAATAGGAAAGCAGGAGCGCTATGGCCTTGGTTACGCTGCCTTCTCGGCTGGCCATAAGGAGTATGGAGGCTAAGATAGGGCCTATGCAGGGCGACCAACCCGCTGCGAAGGCCAGGCCCAGGAGGAAAGAACCGGGCACTCCCTTGGCTTTGCCCCCGGAGAACTTGCTGATGAGACGGGAGTCGGCGCTGAGAAAGCGCAGGAAATCGAATAAAAGGTTGAATCCCAGTATGATCACCAGTATTCCGCCGATTATTCCAACATACTTGGAGGCCTGATTTCCGCCCACGAACATGGCGCTGCCGGAAAAAACAATGCCGAGTACTGTGAAGGCCAGGGTGAAGCCTGCCGAAAATGCGAGGCTGCGCAGAAAGAGTTTGGCCTTGCCTTCTCCCTTGGAAATGGCTGATACGCTAGATCCTGATATGAAAGAAAGATAGGCGGGGATGAGGGGAAGGACACAGGGAGAGAGGAAGGAGAGTAATCCAGCCAGGGCGGCGGAGAAAAGGCCAGGCGCGTTCATCGCTGTGCCAGCTCGTTCAAGAGGCTGACGAAATCCGGATTGGCGTAGTTATAGCTGCCCACCATGCCGGCTATGAAGCGCCCTTCTTTGTCCAGGATGTAGGTGGTGGGAATGCCTTGGGAGGCATAGGTCTTGGCCAGGCTATTTTTAGGATCCAGGTATACGGGGAAGGTCATTTTCTGCTCAGCCACGAAGCGGCGCACCGTTTCGGCATCTTCGCCCAAGCTTACGGCGAATACTTCGAAAGCCTTGCCCTTCATAGTTTTGGAAAGTGATTCGATGTGGGGAATTTCCTCTTTGCAGGGAGGACACCAGGTAGCCCAGAAATTGAGGAGGACTATCTTGCCTTTTAGGGAGGACCTGCCCTTCTGGGCTCCGGCCATATCGGTCACCCGAAAATCCGGGTAGGTGAAGGGCGCATCGAATACGTAAAAGCCGAGCTTTTCCAGCCTTGCGGCGTACCAGGCCTTGGATGCCGCGGAAGCCGGCAGGGTGACCATGAAAGTCGAGAGAAGCACAAGTAAAATAAATAGCAGCCTTCGCTTTGTCATTGTCTACCTCATCTATTAAGGATGGATACCGAACAGTGGCATTCGTATCCGCAGAAATTAGTGGAGCTTTGCTTGGCTTCACATATAGAAAATTTAATATAATGGATACTTTATGACAAGCGCTTCTTTGGGACAGTCCAGTGTCGTTGTCATTGTGATGAAAAAAAGAGTATCTTTGAATAAATACAGCTACTGATTCTGGAGATACTATGAATTTTAGCAAGCCCCTGAAAGCATCTGATGAACCCGAGGAAGAGAAGAAGACTTCGGCCAAGCCCGAGGACGCCCTTGCGGAGCGTTTTTTAAAGACCCGCACAATTTTGCTCACCGGCGAGGTGGACAAGGATTTGTCGGAAAAGGTGATCAGGCAGCTTCTGCTCCTGGAGAGCCTGTCCAGCGAGCCTATCACGGTGCTCATAGATTCGCCCGGCGGGGATGTCTACGCCGGTTTTTCGATTTTCGACATGATACGCTTTATAAAAGCCCCAGTGCGCATCGTAGGCATGGGTTTGATTGCCAGCGCCGCAGCCTTAATTCTTCTGGCGGTTCCCAAGGAAAGACGTTACGGCCTGCCCAATTCCTCCTACCTCATTCACCAGCCGCTATCGGGGATACAGGGTGTGGCGACGGACATAGAAATACACGCCAGGGAACTGGAGAAAACCAAGGCCAGGCTGAACGAGATAATAGCCGATGCCACGGGCCAGAGACTGGAGAGGGTTTCCAAGGATACGGACAGGGACTACTGGATGAACGCCAAGGAATCACTGGCCTACGGGCTTATCGACAAGGTAATTAGCAGCAGGGACGAACTAACCCTCTGATTCGCAAGCGGGTTTCATAGCCCGCGGCTTGCCCTGAGGTTGTCGATTCTGAATCACCGTCCGTCACGCATCGCGTAGAGTCCTTCGAAGAGCGCTTCTTTCTAAAGAGCGTCTTCAAGGAGCGCGGCAATGCGCGGGCGGTTTCTTTTTGTAGTGGTTCTGGCGTGCCTCTGCGGCTTTCGCTGCAGCCTGCCCTGGGACAAAGGGGGCGACGAGTCCCTCACGATAGCCTCCTACAATGTTCACAACCTCTTTGATGCCCAGGATGATGGAGGGGAGTACCCCGAATTCAGCGTAGCCTCGGGAAAGTGGAATTCCGAGCTTTACCGAAGAAGGCTGGAGAATGTAGCCGATGCCTTGTGTGTTTTGGGCGGTGAAGGAGCGCGCTTGCCCGATGTTCTTTGCCTTGTAGAAATAGAGGGAAAAACTGTTCTGCGGGACCTGGCATGCGGGCCACTGGCCAAGGCTGGGTATAGATGGATGGCCAGCGCCGGCCCCGAATCTTCTCCTGTTTGTTGTGGCGTCCTATCCAGATTTCCGATCGTCAGCGTAAAAACCCATTCCATTAACGATGCCTGGGGCTATGGCTCGGGCAGGGATATTCTCGAGGCCGAACTGGACCTGGGTTCCGAGTGGTCGCAAATTCGCATGACGATATTCGTATGCCATTGGAAATCCAGGAGAGAGGGAGAGGAGGCAACGGAAATTGCCCGCCGAGAGGCGGCCGCCTTGCTGGCTTCCAGGATATCACTTCTGGCCAAAGAGGCTCCCGAGAGGCCAATGCTCGTCTGCGGAGATTTTAACGAGTCGCCTGACGAGTTTGAGCGCGGCGGCCGCCGATATCCCACTGCCCTCATGCCCGATCCGGCCGAGAGTTTGGGCGGCCGCTATGGGGCTTTACCTCAGGAGTGGTTTGAGGGTGCGCTTCTGGTTTCGGGGAGGGCTGAGGCCGCCCGGGCAGGGAGTTCGGGGGTGGCTCTCTATTCACCCTGGATGGGGAGGGAGGGCTACAGCTATATGTACAAGGGCAAGGGAGAGCGCCTGGATGGCTTTTTGCTGGGGCCTGGTTTTTCGGATGACAAAGGGCTGGAATTCTCCGGTTTCAGCCTGGGAGAAGATCCTTCGCTCATGGATGATTCGGGGGCGCCTTTGGCATGGACAGGCACTTCGGGCTATTCGGATCACCTACCCATTGCCTGTACCCTGCGTTTGGGAGATTTGCAGTAGCCTCTGCTATGGTTGGCAAGGGCAGCATTGAAAAGCTGGGGGCCTGCAGAGCAGGTAGTCTTGCGTAAAGAGTGGGTTAGCAGATTAGCTTGTGTAAAGGGTGGCTCTGTACAGAGGGCGCGGTTTTGTGAAAATATGAAACGATGCAGAGTATACTCGCGCCGTTTCGCGAACGACTGGGTTTAAGCGCCTTCGCGGCCGGCGATTATGTAAAAGCCGAACGATATTTTAGAAAACTTGAAGAAAAAGATCCCAATTCCTTGAGCACACTGCGAAACCTCGGGCTTATCCTGATGGCCAAGGGGGATGCGCAGGGAGCGGAAGCTTACCTTTCCAGAGAGGAAAAACTCTATGGCCGTTCATTCCATCGCCATGCCGCCCTGGCCGATATCGCCTATGCGATGGGCAAGCGTAAGGAGGCCGAAAAGCGCTACAGGCTTGCACTGGAAGAACCAGAGGCTAGGCCGGGCGGAAGTGCCGAGGCTTTGAGGCCTCTGATGGAAAAACGCCTGAGTATTTGCTCCAGCGAAAAATCCTTTGCAGCCAGCAGGGAATCCATGAAGGTTTTTAACGAAGCCCAGGAGTTGAAGACCAACGGAGAGGCGGAAAAAGCCGTGGAAGCCTTTCTGCGATCGGCGTCCCTGGACGAGAGCAACTGGCCCGCGCTCAACAATGCGGGAATTCTGTATCTGGATAGCCTAGGTAAGCCCGAAGAGGCCTTGAAGCTTTTTGAGCGGGCTTTCGAGGCGTCCAGGAATATTCACGCTGCCAGGAATATCGAGGTGGTCAAGCGCAAGTTGGGCAAGAAGGGAGGGCAATGATGCGGGATGCCAGGGAGGATGCCAGGGCAATTTTCACCAAAGCTGTGGAAGAGGTGGATCCGGGCAGATTGCTGCATAATTCCATGTCCCGGGACGGAAATACTCTGAGTATTCGTCATGACCTGGGACACTTCGATCTGGACCTGGGATCTTTTCGCCATGTGCTGGTGCTGGGCATGGGCAAGGCTTCGGGGGAGATGGCTTTTTCTCTGGAGTCGATACTGGGAGACCGCATCGATGATGGATTTGTGGCGACCAAATCCATAGGCGGGAAATCCTGCCGACGCATACGCTTGGCCGAGACATCCCACCCTGTTCCGGATTCCAGATCGGTGGAGGCGGGCAGGGAAGCGATGGCCATGGCTCAGAAAGCCAGGGCCTGGGAATTGGCGGGGGAAACTACGCTGGTACTGGTACTGATTTCGGGCGGTGGCTCGGCCCTCCTCTGTCTGCCCGCCGAGGGCTTGAGCTTGGAGGACAAGGCAGGGACAACCAAGCTTTTATTAGGCAGCGGTGCCAGGATTGGGGAGATGAACGCGGTAAGGAAACACCTTTCGGGGATCAAGGGCGGGAGGTTGGCGGAGGCCTTCTTTCCCGCGACCATTGTGTCCCTGGCGCTTTCCGATGTGATGGGCGACGATCTAGACACCATAGCTTCAGGCCCAACGGTCCCTGATAACTCCACTTGGGAGGATGCGGCGGGGATTCTGCGGCGCAGGGGGCTGTGGGAGTCCATTCCTGCCCAGGCGCGAAGGCTCATTCAGGAAGGGCTCGCAGGGACCAAACCCGACACCCCGAAGCCGGATTCTACGATTTTTGAAAAGGTTAAAAGCTTTATTCTGGGCAACAATCTTTTGGCGTTGAAGGGCGCCAGGCAGGAAGCGCTTGCACGGGGCTATTCCTGTCTAATTCTCAGTTCGCGGCTGGAAGGGGAGGCCCGGGAAATCGCCAGGCTTTTTTCATCCATGGCCGTGGATATTCAGCGCTACGGTATGCCTTTGGCCAGGCCAGCCTGCATTCTCGCGGGGGGCGAGACTACGGTGACGCTGCGGGGCCAGGGTAAGGGAGGAAGGAATCAGGAAATGGCTTTAGCCTTTCTCTGCGCCCTGGAGGATTCCAAAGCCCTGGATTCGAAGCTGGTCTTTCTTTCCGCGGGTACGGATGGCGCCGATGGTCCGACGGATGCCGCGGGAGCCTTTGCGATGCCCTCCATGGTCGGTCAGGCCAGGGCAAAGGGTTTGGAACCAGCCAAATTTTTGGTCGATAACGATTCCTATTCTTTTTTTACGTCCCTGGGAGGTCTTTTAAAGACAGGACCCACGGGAACTAATGTATGCGATGTGCAGATACTTCTTCTGCCCTGACCAGTAATGATGGAGGAGTAACGCGTATGCGCAGCGCGGTGAGGAGCAATGAAATGAAACGTGAACAGAGCCAGCTGAAGCTGGCGGTTTTAATAGATGCCGACAATACCCAGGCGAGGATAATTGAGGGGCTTTTAGCGGAAATAGCCAAGTACGGCGTGGCCAGCGTCAAGCGAATTTACGGCGACTGGACCAACACCAACTTGCGCTCCTGGAAGGATAAGCTGTTAGAGTTTGCCATACAGCCGGTTCAGCAGTTCTCCTATACTTCGGGCAAGAATTCCACGGATAGCGCGATGATTATCGACGCGATGGATCTTCTATACACCGAAAATCTCGACGGGTTCTGCATCGTCTCCAGCGATTCGGACTTTACCCGCCTGGCCGCCAGGCTGAGGGAGGACGGAAAGATGGTGCTTGGCTTTGGTCAGCGAAAGACGCCCAAGCCCTTCGTGGCAGCCTGCGATAAGTTTATCTATACAGAGATTCTGCGGGAAGGCGAGGAAGAGAAGGAGAGCAAAAGCGAGAAGGAGAACGCTTCCCGGAGCCAGAACGACATTAAAACCGATAAGAGGATGCGCGCTCTCCTGGAAAGCGCCGTGGAGGATGCTGCTGACGAGTTCGGATGGGCCTATCTTGGAGCTGTCGGCACCTATATCGCCAACCGGCAGCCTGAGTTCGATCCCAGAAACTATGGATTCAGGAAGTTGGGCGATCTTATAAAGGCTTCGGGGCTTTTTGAAATAGACGAGAGGGCTAGCCCGACGGATTCGGGGAAGCAGGTCTATCTGCGGCTCAAGCCGAAGGCACGCTAAAAACTCAAGCCAAAAGAGCGACTTTGAAGCTCTAGGCCAAGACCTCCGCAGAACGCTCTTTTCTCAAGCTGTCCACTATGAAAGAGATGCGCACGGGGCCTTCGGCTTCCTTGCCTCGAATGCAGGCAGCCTCGCAAGCCGGCGGTTTTCCGCTGGCCTGCGATTCTTCCAGACAAAATGAACAAGCCTTGGGTACACTCCCGACCTGAGCGATAGCGCCGGCGATATTGCCGTGCTCCAACCTTCGCATGATGCCTGGGATGTCGAATTGGGCAGGACAAGCTGCGGCACAGCGGGGTTTCTCGCACCAGCGGCAGCGGTTTGCTGCGACCGCTCGTTCACCTTGAGGTACATTGCCCCTTGTTCCGGCGGGAATGACGCGTACTACGGATTGGCTTTTCTTGGCGGATGTGTAGGGCTCCCTTTCGAGGTTTCTGAGTATCCTGTTGGCCGCAGATATTCCCGACACCGTGACGGCAGGGGTGCCTGTGCCCATGACTGTCGATTCCCCGGCGAAAAAGAGACCTTTTTTAGGACCCTTGGATCCTTGTCTAAAGATGAGCTGCTGTCCCATCTTCTGTTTAGGGCCGGCTACCGAACCTCCATCCTTGCCCAGGTAGCGCCAGATAGTGCTGGGGCTTGCATTGAAGCTGCCCTGGATTGCGCCGATGAAGCCCGGAATTCGGCGTTCCACCAGAGCTAGCATTCTATGAGCTTCCTCTTCCTTGGCCGTACTGTACTGTTCGTCACCGTAGTCTGGTGAGTCAGGCTCGGGCCAAGCTCTCAATGAAGGACCGATGAGGAGGAAGGTGGATTGTCCTTCTGGAGCAAGGCTAGGATCTTCCAGAGATGGCAAATAAAGGGTGACATCGGCTTCGTCCAGTTTTTCCCTGTTGTCGACGAACATCTGCACGGGGAGGGTATCGGCAGGCAGCACCGATTTATCGACGCAGCCATAGACCACAAAGCTGGGCATGGTCATTTCATACTTGAGAACCCGGTTTTTCCATCGCGTGGGAAGTAGATTATCGGGGTCCAGTGTCTTGGCAAAGCTTCGGAGCGAGCCGCAGAAGAGCACCATGTCGGCCTTGAGCGCAACTCCTGCATCGGTTAGGACGCCGTTGATCTTGTCCCTATCACCTAAAATCTTCTGCACCTTTGTCCTGTACAGAAAGCGTCCGCCATTCTCTTCTATTGCCCTTTCAAGTCTGGCGGCCAGGGCCATGGCAGAGCCAGCCGGATAGTATGCGCCGCCCACGTGGTTGTCCACAAACATGGTGGCGGCCAGGACCGCCGGTGTTTCGCGGACGGTGGTGTAGCAATAAGTGGAGGTGAGCTTGTCGAAGAAGCTTCTGGCCTTAGGGTCGGAGATGAAGGGTTTCATCATGGAATCGGCGCTGGTAAAGAGAAGTCTGATCATCTTCAGCTGAGCGAGTAATCCGGATCGGGCATTTTTGCGCATTTCCTCGAGGGGCATATCGCCGGGGGCTTCAAAGACGGTGACGGGGGCAATGGTTTTTTCATAGAGTTCCCCGATATGGGCGTAGAATGAATCTAGTTGATCGCCTGCCTGCGGGAAGAGACGCTTAAGCTGGGTTAGGTAGAGCTTAATGTCGGCGTGGAATACGATGGGTTCTTCGCCATAGAAGAGGCGGTACATGGCGCTGTGCCTATACATTTCTATGGGCATTTCCAGCTCGCTCATGAGCCAGTTATGGGGATTGAAGCCTTTTTCGCCGAAGCCGAAGAGCATGGCGGCGCCCGAGTCGTAGGTGACATTTCCCCTGCGGAATGCCGATGCCGCGCCGCCGGGGCGGTCGTGCTGTTCCACTACAGTCACATCGAGGCCTCGCTTAGCCAG
>CAZHSK010000015.1:13588-18967 GCA_964535235.1 uncultured Treponema sp.
CGCCGGGGCGGTCGTGCTGTTCCACTACAGTCACATCGAGGCCTCGCTTAGCCAGAAGAGAGGCCGTAGTGAGGCCTGAAAGTCCGGCGCCTATGACGAGTATCGAGGGTTTTTCCGGTTTGGGGGCTTTTGGAAGCGGCATGGGTCCTCTATTGCAAAGCACAGGTATCCCCTTTTGATTTAATTTTTATATTTCGAAATTTTAATCTATATGGAGCGCTTCTTTTTCGCAACCGGCACACGATTCCTGATAATGCCATGATTGTCAAAGATCCTGATGGGAAGCCAAGGCCTTGGCCAGGGTTTCGGGGCAATGGCGGGAGAGGAAAAGGCCGAACCGGGATTTCGCATCCATCGCGACCTTTATGTCCAGTTTCCCCGCGGCCATGCCCGAAAGAATGAGGTCAGCGGTTTTTTGAGGATTCTGTCCATTGGCCTGGAGAGGATCCATGCGCCCATGGAGGGCTCCATTCCCAGAAAAAGCGTTGTGCGATATTGATGTTGTGACAAATCCTGGATAGACCAGAATAATTTTTATAGGACTATTGTATAATTCTGATCTGAGGGATGTGAAGAAACCGGCTAACGCGTGTTTGGAGGCCGCATAGGATGTTCTGAGCGGTGCTCCCATGAGTCCGGCGAGGCTTGATACACAGACAATGGTACCCGAACCTCGCTGCAGCATTGAAGGGAGTATTCTTCGCGTTATATCCACCGATGCGAAGAAGTTGGTTTCCATTATGGCTAAAAATACTTCTTCTGAAGTTTCCATGAATAAAGAACGTTGGCTGACACCGGCATTGAGAATGAGCATGTCGATGCCGTTGGAAATTTCCAGAGCTTTTGTTGCGGCGTTTTCTCTAGCCTTGGGGTCGGTGAGGGAAAAGGGGAGAATGGAGGCATGTCCGCCGGCGCTGGAAGCGCAGGCTTCCAGCGCCGGCACGTTGCGGCCAGAGAGTATGAGTTTAGCACCCCTGCGTCCGAGGGCAAGGGCGAGGGATTCTCCGATGCCCGACGAGGCTCCAGTTATCCAGATTGACTGGCCGGCAAAATTTATTTTCGCCATGGACGAAGGGTAGGCGAGATAGTTTTTCAGGTCAATGAGTCTAGTCACTTCCAATAGCCTCAGTCATGTAATAATTCGCCTGGCTCAATGATTTTTTCCCGCCCTTCTCCTATTCTCTTATCCAGGATGCTATACTGCTGCACATGAAATATACCAATTCAAACAAAATGTCTTCTGCCTTAAGGGTATTTACACTTCTAACCCTGCTATTAACGGCAAGCCTTTTTACAGTCCATTCAGAAGGACCCTGCGACAAGGGTACCAGTGACTGGCTCGCCACGGGCACCTGGGAGGGGAAGCTCGCTGTGGGCGGGGCTTCTTTGAGGCTGGTATTCAATATAGCGCCTTCGGACAAGGATGGAGTAATGAAGGCAACCATGGATAGTCCTGACCAGGGAGCCAAGGGTATACCCGTGGACTCGGTGAAGCTGGAAGGGCAAAGAATCGTTCTCAGCGTTGGAGTTATCGGTGGTTCATACGAGGGTACGCTGGATGCTTCGGAAGGCCGGATAGATGGTTATTGGAAGCAGGGGGGAAACAGTTTTCCACTGATTCTCTTGGCACAGCCAAAGGAGGAGGGCCAGGCCGCAGGGCGAGATAAGTCCGCGACTGCTGCGCCCGACACGCCTACTACGCCTGCCCAAGCCAGAACTTCTCAACCTGATGTCGTCAGACCGCAGACTCCGGTGGAGCCATTCCCCTACACAAGCACGGAAGTGGCGGTAAAGAGTTTTGATGGAGCCCTTCTGGCGGGTAGCTTGGTTGTGCCTGAAGGGAAGGGGCCTTTCCCCGCAGCGCTTTTGGTGACAGGTTCGGGAGCCCAGGATAGGGATGAGACAATATATGGCCACAAGCCTTTTCTTGTGATTGCCGATTACCTAGCCCGTAGAGGAATAGCCAGCTTGAGGCTGGACGACAGGGGCTACGGAAAATCTGAAGGGAGTTTTGTCAGCGCCACTAGCCTCGATTTCGCCCAAGATGCCGAGGCGGCTTTAAAGTTTTTAAAAGGCAATCTGGCAATAGAGTCGAATAAAGTGGGAATTATCGGGCACAGCGAGGGGGGGATTATTGCTGCCATGGTCGCTTCCAAGGATTTCAGCCTTGCCTTCGCGGTGCTGCTGGCGGGACCCGGGGTGTCGGGGGAGGAATTGCTATATCTTCAAAGCGCGGCTTTCCTAAGGGCTTACGGAATGGGGGAGGATGCGGTCCAAAACGCCCGGTCCATGAACCAGATGCTGTACGCCATAGCCAAGCGCAACGATGCTGCCGAGGTATTGCAGGCAGAAATAGTAGCGGCCTACCTGTCCCTCCTACTCCCTGCGGCGCCCGAGGAGGCAAAGGCCAAGGCTGAAAAGGATGGACTCGTTTCGGCCAGGCAGATTTTATCTCCCTGGTTCAGGACCTTCTTGGTCCTGGATCCCAGGCCTTACGTAAAGGAGTTGAGGCTGCCCGTGTTGGTACTAGTGGGCTCGAAGGATCTTCAGGTCCCTGCCAAGGAAAACCTGGAAGCTCTGGCCAAGGCCCTGGATGCAGGGGGCAATGTCCAGTACAAGCTTGTTGAGCTTGCGGGGCTCAACCATCTTTTCCAGACGGCAGGCAGCGGGCTGCCGGAAGAGTACGGTCGGATAGAAGAGACCTTCTCTCCCCTCGCGCTCAGGACCATGGGAGACTGGCTGGCGATGGTTCTGCGATAACCCAGTAGCCGATCTGCCAGGCGCCTCCTGCATGCGGAGAGCAGAGTTTACCAGCCCAGAATTCTTGCTCGGTTAGCCTTTCCTATAACTGCCAGGCGTTCCATGGGCGAGTACTTTTCCGGCGTTGTTTTTTTATACTCGATGGCGAATTGGTTCATGGAAAAATGCCTGAAAACCCAAAAACTGTCTCGCAGAGGATCTGTCGCTCCGGCGTAGAGTCTCGTTGTTTCGTCGGCCCAGGCTGAGAAGATTTTCCCGGATTTCAGCTCTCCGTATCCAGAAACCCATGCCATACAACCTAATGCTGAATGAAGGGTAAATGCGAGATTCGCCATAAAACGCTGGCTTTCATCCAGAAGCTCTTCGAGTTCTTTTCCGCGTTTTGCCGAGTGTGCCCGGGCTAAAGCTCGGAGCCGCGAAATCTCCGCTGTCTTGGGCGTATGGATGGGTGTTTTGTTGATGATAAGGCAGGTTTTGTAAAAATCCATGTTCAATTCGTTCTTGAACCAGCTTTTAGCCAGTTTTCCCGACTGTCCTATGAGATAGCGCTGATTGTGCTCTTTCTGTTCGTTTTTACCTGGGTTGTCCGCCACAATAATGAACTGAGGCTGATCCTGGAGTCCTATTTCATCAAGGGCTCGATTGTAGACGATGGGGGTTTCTATGGCGTAATCCTCGTAGCCGAGGGTTTTTCGGAGATCGTCCTGGAGGTCGTGAAGCCAAGGGCTGCGCTTATCCAGAGTCTTTACATATGAAGAGAATTTTTTCCGGGCTGCGTCGAGGGCTGTAAATTGATCTTGAGTCATCTATAACGAATCTCCATTGAAAAATCATAGTAGCAGAAGCCTGAGCGCCAACCAAGCCGGGTTGGAAGAGAAAAGCCATTCCCAGAGAGGGGCGAGGCTTGTATACTGGCGGACGATGAAACATCAATGGCTCGCAGCAGGTTTCCTGGTTCTCATTCTTGCCTTGGCCGGGTGTCAAAGCGCCGAGAAAAACAAGCTCAAAGAGTTAAAGGCTTTGCTTTCCGGCTCGGGTTTGTCCAGCGATGCCGCCGCGGCTGTTTCTCGTAAAATAGATGGATCGAAGGATAGGTTTCTTTTACTTATAGACGCTGTGACGGCGGAGATGAGAGAAGATCCTTATTTACTGCGGCGGGCGGACAAGAGAAAGTCCCTGCCCCCTGATTACGAACCTGCAGATCTTTTGTCGCTGGACGGCATGGAGCTTTCGCTTTCCCGGACGGGGCACAGGCTTAGGAAGCCCGTCTTAGACACCCTTCTGCGGATGAGCAAGGCGGCGGCCGGAGAGGGGGTGAGCCTCCTAGTGTCATCCACCTATAGAAGCTACGAATACCAGAAAAATCTCTTTACCCGCAATGTTGTGGAGATGGGAGAGAAGGAAGCATCCAGGGTTTCGGCGGCTCCGGGTACGAGCCAGCATCAGCTGGGTACGGCTATCGATTTTGGCTCCATCACCGACGCCTTCGCCGAGACAAAGGCCGGGCGCTGGCTAGAGAGGAACGCGGGCCGGTTCGGTTTTTCGCTTTCATACCCCAAGGGAAAGGAAGAGTTGACGGGCTATGTGTGGGAGAGCTGGCATTACCGCTTTATAGGGCTGACGGCCGTGGCGCTCCAGGATGAATTCTTTGATGGAATCCAGCACAACCTCATGCTTTTTCTGGATGCGCTTTACCTTTCGAAAGTAAGTCCTTGAGGGCGACAGAGTAGATAAGGTCCGCTACGGCATCTTCGTCGTGATTTTTTTCCGAAACCACTTTTGCTGCCGCCTTTATGCGATCCAGGGCGTTCGCGGGAGCGCAACCCCAGCCGGCTTCTTCTATCATGCTCAGGTCGTTCATGGCATCTCCGATAGCCATGACTTTTTCCATGGGAATTCCGAGCCGACTGGTGAGCCTTAGGAGGGCCGAGCCTTTGTCGGCACCGATAGGGAGTATTTCCATAAAGTAGGGCTTGGATGTGACTACCTCGGCTCTGCCCTGGAAGAGCCTGGATGCAGTTTCAAACAATTGGGCTATACGTCCTGGTTCTCCGGGAATGACAAACTTGACCTGTCCATTCCTGAAGAGTTCGTCCTTGGGGCCCGCCTTTTGGACCGGCTGACCGGTGATTTTTTCATCCATGAGAGCCCAATCGTTTATTTTGCTGCAGAAGATTTGTCCGTTCATGTAGATCTGCCAGGGGAAGTCCTGGGAATCGATGAATTCCGAGGCTTCGTGGCAGAATTGGCTAGACAGCATGAGGCGCTCTACGACGGTGCCTTTTTCAGCCTCCAGGATTTCGGCGCCATTGGAACAGACCAGGTAGTTCCCCTTCCTGCCCAGCTGGAGATGTTTGACGTATTCTCTTACGCCAAAATAATTTCTTCCTGTAGCCAAGACTATTTCGATGCCGGCGTTTTCGGCGTCTATGAGGGCTTGTCTGTTGCCCGGGGAGATTGTAAGCGAGGAACTTAAGAGGGTGTCGTCCAGATCCAGGGCTATGAGCTTAATTTTCATGGACAGTGATATACTATGCAACCTTGTCCAGTGAAAAGGCGGTCCTGGCATCCGCTTAAGGGCTTCCGCTTCAGAGCTTCCACTTCAGGGCGTGCGATCTG
>CAZHSK010000016.1:0-18882 GCA_964535235.1 uncultured Treponema sp.
GACTATTACGACCCGAGCGAAGAGGGCGCGCGATGAGCGGCGCTAAAAGTGGGGCGAAGCAGGGCGCGATGCGGGGCACAGCAGGGACTGCGATGAGCGGCGCAGCGACCGGCGTGTCGCCGAAGCCCCTTCTTGAGGTGCGGAACCTGCGGACCGTGATCGACACGGCCCACGGAACCTTTCCCGCCGTGGACAATGTAAGCTTTATCCTCAAGAAAGGAGCCGTTCTCGGCATCGTGGGCGAGTCCGGCTCGGGCAAGTCCATGCTCGCCTTGAGTCTTCTCGGACTTTTGCCCAGCAAAGCCCGCATCGAATCGGGCCAAGCCCTCCTGGAAGGAAAAGATCTCTGCGCCCTTTCGGAGCGGGAATTGCGGAGCGTGCGCGGGCGCCGAATAGGTATGATTTTCCAGGAGCCACTCACTTCATTCGATCCTCTCTACACCATAGGAGATCAGATCGCGGAGAGCCTTCGCCAGCATTCGGGATTTGGGCCTAAGCAAGCCCGTGCCCAGGCTGTGGAACTCCTCTCGACCGTGGGCATTCCGCGGCCCGAGCTGGCATACGACGAATATCCCTTTCAGTTCTCCGGCGGCATGAGGCAGCGGGCGATGATAGCTATGGCTTTGGCTCCGGATCCCGAACTGCTCATAGCCGACGAGCCCACCACGGCCCTGGATGTCACCATCCAAGCCCAGATACTGGAATTGCTCAAGCAGCTGCAGCGTGAGCGGGGGATCGCCGTTCTCTTTATCTCGCACAATCTCGGCGTTATCGCCGAGATCGCCGATGAGGTTATGGTGATGTACGGCGGACAGGTCATGGAGCGCACGGAAGTGGAGCGGCTTTTCGACGCGCCAGCCCATCCCTACACCCAGTCCCTGCTGGAGGCTCGGCCCGCGCTGGACAGGGCGCCTTCGAGACTGCGCGCCATACCGGGGCAGGTACCTTCCCTGGAATCCCGCCCCGCCGGCTGCCCCTTCCACCCCCGATGTGGCCGTGCCCTGCCTATATGCACGCGCGAGAGGCCTCCTATCTCCATTCTCGGGCCCGACCAGGAAGTAGCTTGCTGGCTCCATGGAGAGAGAGCATGAGCCCGGCACTGGTGGAGATTGAGAACCTGAGGACACATTTTCATGGCCGTCGTCAGCTATTCGGCGAGAAAAGACCCGATATCCGCGCCGTGGACGGGATCAGTTTTTCGATAGCATCCGGGGAGAGCTACGCCCTTGTCGGGGAGTCGGGCTGCGGCAAGTCAACGACTGGCCGCTCCATCCTCCGCCTGGTTCAGCCCACCAATGGAGCGATACGTTTTAACGGCCGCGACGTGATGACCGCAAACCCCCTTGAGTTGCGAGGCATGCGGCGCGAGATGCAGATGATCTTCCAGGACCCCTACAGTTCGCTAAATCCGCGCATGCGTGTCCAGGACATCGTCGCCGAGCCCCTCATCGTGCACCGCCTCGCTTCCGGGGCGGAGGCGGCGGCCCAAGCCCGCAAAATCCTGGACCGCTGCGGGATCCCCGAAGGCTCGGCGCGCCGCTTCCCCAGCGAATTCTCGGGCGGGCAGCGCCAGAGGGTCGTGATCGCGAGGGCTCTTGTGACAAAGCCACGTTTCATCGTGGCCGACGAGCCCGTGAGCGCCCTGGACGTGAGCATCCAGGCCCAGATACTGAATCTCCTCCAGGACCTGCAGGCAGAGTATTCCCTCACCTATCTCTTCATCTCGCATGATCTCGCGGTGGTGCGCACCGTGACCGACAGGATCGCGGTTATGTATTTGGGTAAGCTCGTCGAGGAAACCGACACGGCGAGATTCTTCGCCGGCCCCTTACATCCCTACTCCCAGGCCCTGCTTTCGTCGGTTCCCCGGGACCATCCGAGGAGGGAGACATCGAGGATAATCCTTTCAGGCAGCCTACCCTCGGCATCGAATCCGCCCAAGGGATGCAGGTTCCACACGCGCTGCCCCGTGGTTGGGGTAAACTGCCACATCGATGAGCCGGGATTGGTCGAAGTGGCACCAGGACACCGGGTCGCCTGTCATCGCGCGGCCAAAGCCCGGGATTTTGATCGTCATGGACTTGTCCGGGACAGGTAATGACGGGGAGATGACCACCGGAGAAGGAGCTGCGGCATGAATTCCATGAATCATTTGAGAGGAAAGACGATCCTGGCGAACGGCTTCCATATGCCGCGCCGGGAGGCTGTCGACGCGTTCAACGAAGCCCTCGTTTCGGTGAACGCCGAAGGCAAAATCGAATCGTTTCTCAAGCCGGGCTCGCCCGGCTACGATGCCAGCCTGCGGACAGCCCAGGAGAGCGGAAACCTGCTCCGGCTGCCCGAAGGTACCTACCTCCTTCCCGGGCTTATCGATACCCATGTACATGCCCCCCAGTATCCCCAGCTCGGCCAGGCCCTGGACGTGCCCCTCGAGGAGTGGCTCTATAAGTACACCTTTCCCCTGGAAGCCCGTTACGCTGATATAGGCTTCGCCCGGAAGGTCTACTCCCTCCTCGTCGACGACCTCATCTCCATAGGCACAACAACTGCCCTTTATTACGCCACGATCCACCAGGACGCCACCAGGATTCTCGCGGACATCTGCCTGGAAAAAGGACAGCGGGCCTTGGTCGGCAAGGTCGCCATGGACCACAGGGAGCAGTGCCCCGACTACTATCGGGATGCCTCCGCCGACGAAGCGATACGCGGCACCGCCGACCTCTTCGACTATGTGAAATCCAATCCTGACAACAAAGAAGGAAGGGTGCTGGCCGTGGTGTCGCCGCGGTTTATCCCCTCCTGTACGGATGCCTCTTTAAAGGGCTTGGGCGCCCTGGCGAAGCAGCTAGGCTGCCATGTCCAGACCCACTGCTCGGAAGGTGACTGGGAACACCAGTTCGTACTACAGCGGTTCGGTATGACGGATACCGAAGCCCTGGACAGCTTCGGCTTTCTGGGCCGGAAGAGCCTGCTTGGCCACGCTCCCCACCTCACCGACCGCGATATGGACATATTCAAGGCCCGGGGCTCGGCGGTATCCCACTGCCCCCTTTCGAATGCCTACTTCTCCAGCGCCGTCTTCCCCCTGCGGGCCGCCCTCGAACGGGGCTTGCACGTGGCCTTGGGCACCGACGTCTCGGGCGGCCCCTCCAGCTCCATGTTCGAGGCGATGCGGGAATCCATCGCCGCATCGCGCATGCTCGAAACGGGCAACGACGGACGTTTTACACCGGAAGAACGTCGCGGCCGGCCCTCTAGCAGGGTGGATTTCCGCGACGCCTTCTACATCGCCACCACCGGCGGCGGCATTTCCCTGGATCTGCCGATCGGCAACTTCACCCCCGGTTACCACTTTGATGCCATCGCCGTGGATACCAGGGCACCCGAGGGCTCGATCAGGCTATGGGACGATCTGGACACAGGGGATAAAATACTCCAGAAAATCGTCTACACCGCGACCCGGCCCAATATCGCGTCGGTATGGGTCGCAGGCAGACAAATCCGCTAATTTTTATATTAAAATAACTTAGAAAGCCCCGTTGGCCTTCTGTACCAGGGCGATGACGACGACGGCAATGACGAATACCACGGCGAGGATCGTTGTTACCATCTTCTCTCGCTTGGATGGCCCCTTAGGCTGTGGCTTGGTTACTCCTGTATTTGCTTTCTTTTCTTCCATTATCTTCCTCCGTTATATGTAGAAATGCTTTAAACAACCGACCGTGCCCAGAAGATCCCGGTCACGCCGACAGGATCGGTCTAGTATGGTGAAGTGCCCCATGGTGTGAATATTTCTAATTGAATGAATGAATTCGCCAGGTGGCCGCGTCGCTCCTTCTGGCGACTAAATGAAAAAGCCGCCATTCAACATTAGAGTTGAATGGCGGCCCGACCATTCTGAATACCTCCAGCCAAGATTGGCTGGACCCATGACTGTGGTGGCATCGGCTTCCACCAAGTAATAGAAACACTTTAACATTGAGTACTCTAGTTAGCAATACTGAGTTTCCTACGGTTTTGATCTTGGTGGTGCTATGTCACCGACCCGAATGGGGTGAAAGTCCAGTTCGTCCAGAACTTATAACGGATTCTATTAAGGCTCGAGAGGGATAAAGAAAAGGATACGATAATAACCTCGTTTTCTTGAATTTCGCCCAATCCTGCACGACAATTTCCATACTTAGAGTGAACTGGAGGGGGGAGCATGGGCAAGTTGTCGCGGATAGTCGGAATTGCATTTTTTCTGGTAGGCTCCGTTGCGGGGATTTTTGGACAAGGCTTATCGGTTGTCTATGAAACCGATTTCGGCGAACTCACCATACAGCAGAATGCTTCGATCGTAACCGGCACCTACGTGACGGGCGCGGGAAGAATAGAAGCTACGCTTTCTGGCCGAACCTTGAGCGGCTGGTGGTACCAGACGAATGGAAAAGGGCGGTTGGTATTTATATTCAGCGAGGATTTTTCTTCATTTACTGGTAAGTGGAGCTACGATTCCGCCGAGCCCTCCCGGCAATGGAACGGCAAACGCACGGGCGGCGGCGGTCTTTTGGGGGCCCCTAACCTGGCTCAGCCGGCCCCGCCGCCGCCGCCCGTAGCCGGCATCTACGATACGGACTTCAAGGAAATGACCTTACAGCTGAGCGGCACCAAGGTCACCGGAACCTACACCCATGCCGATGGCAGGGTGGAAGGCACGCTGGAGGGGAGAACGCTGACCGGCTGGTGGTACCAGAATAACGGCAAGGGTCGCTTCGTATTCTTCTTCAGCGAAAGCTTCGATTCTTTTACCGGCAAATGGGGTTATAACGACGCAGAGCCAACAGGGCAATGGAACGGTAAAAAGAAAGCCTCCTCTCCATCGACTGCTTCTGGCGGCCAATCAGGCACGCTCCCGGCTTTGCTTCCGCCGCCTTCAACACAGCAGGCTCCGCAGGCCCCAGCTTCCCAGAACTTGGGCATAGAACTCTTCAATAATTGGAACAAGGCCATGGTGGCCAACAATCCCTCGTCGGCTACCTATTTTTATATATCCAAGCAGACGACCATAACCAGAATCACCAATTACCATTGGAACGATGCCAGGGGCAAGGCTCCTGGCCAGATCGGTCTGCGCGGTTCCGACGGAAATACCTACGGCCCATGGCAGTCGACTGGCACTTCGGGTACCGGTGGAGCGGCCAACGTCAATTGGATAGTGTCGCCCAACGTTACGCTGCAGCCGGGGTTTTATCAGGTACTCGATTCAGACACGCAGAGTTGGTCGCACAACTCGGGCAGCTTCGGTGCCGGTTTCAGCGCCGTCACAGGTATACCCGCATTATAGGATGGGAAAAATATGGCAGTTGAAGATTATTCGATATTGCTGGAGCTTCTAAAGCGCAGATTCGAGAAAAACCCGGGAAGGCACCAGGGGTTTCTGTGGTTGGCAATCGAGAAAAAGCTGAAGGAAAACCCCGGTAAGCTGCATTCTCTTAACGAGATGGAAAAAACCGGCGGCGAGCCCGATGTGATCGGCTTCGATAAAAAAAGCGGAGAATACCTGTTCTGCGACTGCTCGGCCGAAAGCCCATCCGGGCGCAGGAGCCTCTGCTATGATCGCGAAGCCAGGGAATCGCGCAAGGAAGCGGCGCCGGGCAACGATGTCTTGAGTATGGCCGAAGCGATGGGAATCGATATTTTAGACGAAAGGGAATATTTTGATCTTCAGAAGTTGGGCGATTTCGATACCAAGACATCGAGTTGGCTTAAAACCCCGCCAGAGCTGCGGGCGCTCGGCGGGGCCCTCTTCGGCGATAGACGCTATGGCCGTGTTTTCATCTATCACAATGGAGCCGCGTCATACTACGGCGCCAGGGGTTTCAGGGGAAGCCTCTGGATATAGCGTTCGACGGCTGTATGCCAATCAGTGTATCGCAATCTTTCGCGGCTTGGCCGCTTCCTGAATATGAAGCTTGACAGTGAGCATGCCATCGGCCAGCATAGCCTCGATTTTATCCCTGTCTATGGTTTCGTCCAGGGTAAATACCTTTCGATAGCTGCCTATGGGCCGTTCGCGAAGTAGCCACTCTCCCGAGGGAGGATTGCCTCCCCGACGGCCTTCGATTGTGAGGGTATTGGCCTCGACGCTGACATCAAGACCTTCCTTGGCGACGCCGGGCATTTCGAGCTTGAGGGTTACAACGCCGACATCCTCTTCTATCGAACAAGCGGGAACCAACATTCTCTCGTTACTTGCGATCGCGTTCTTATTCATGGCTTCCTCCTCACTCGACCCTGACCGAGATGGCTTTTGTCTTGGCTTCCTCGCGCTTACTGACATGCACGGTGAGCACTCCATCCTTAAGTTCGGCGTCCACCTTCTCGTTGTCGATATTGGCCGGCAGCTCGATAGTCCTGGCAAAACTACCTGCCCAGGTTTCCTTGCGGAAAATCCTGCGCTTGTCTGAATTTTGTTCGTTTTTCTTGCTGCCCTTTATCGTGAGCAGGGTTCCGGCGAGGTTTAGTTCCAGATCTTCTTTTTTTATGCCGGGAAGGTCAGCTACAACGAGAATTTCGTTGTTCGTTTCGATTACATCGATAGCGGGCGAGCCGGTTCTGTCCAGAAGTCCGGTCGCATCGGGAAACTTGAAGCCTCCGAAGGAGCGCTCCATCTCGCTGCGGAGATCATCGAATGCGTCCCACAGATCATGGGGGACATTTCTGTTCCAAGGTACCAGTTCCATGGCAAACCTCCTTGTGGATAAGTGCTTCTGAACCTTAGGGTTCAAAAATTATTTAGCAAAATCCATGCCAAGAAGGCTGGTTTGTAATAATTGAATAATTCTATATTATATAAAAAAATAATCATATTGAGTCGATTGACGGCAACACTGCATTTTTCTATTGTATAAAAATGAAACAGAGGATTTTTTCCTGCTGACAAATGTTTCAAACCGAAACATTTAAAAGAGGAATACACCATTAAAGTGGCGTGAATTTAGCTATTGGATTCCAAAAACCCCATCGTTACAAAGCCATCGCCTTTTCTGAAAAAAAAGATGCATAAAGTTGCAATTTTTATGAATTCCCCTTTTCCGAAAGGTCTCGCTTCGGTTAGTATTAACAAATTTTGTGCCCAACAGGGCCCTTGAGGGGAGGTGCTATGACAAAGGCAAAGGAGACGGTTACAGGCTATCTGCCTGACGAAACCCCGTCCACTGGGAAGCTGATCGTATTCGCGTTTCAACAGCTTCTGGTAATGTTCCCGGCTACGGTAACCGTAGCCCTGCTGACCGGCTTCCATATCTCGACCACGATTTTCGCCAGCGGATTGGCCACTTTGGCCTTCCTCTTCGTGACCAAGGGAAAAATTCCCCTCTACTACGGCTCCAGCTTTTCCTATATCGCGGCTATCGTCAGCATCACTGGCGCAACCTTTGGACAGGTAGCTTCGGACGCCCTCATTTCCCAGGCACAGTGGGGCATCATCATGTCCGGTCTAGTGTCCATTGCGGCGGGGCTTATCGTAAGCCGCTTCGGTATGGAAGTGATCGAGAAGGTGCTGCCAGCCTCGGTAACGGGCTCCATAGCCATGGTGATCGGTATTTCCCTGGCCGGCGTGGCTATCACCAGCGCGGCTGGCTTTTCCAACGGCGCTGCCAACGACAAGGCCTGGATCGCAGCCTTGGTCACCCTCTTCGCCACAATCGGCTTCTCGGTGTACCTCAAGGGTGTGGCGGGCCAGCTGCCTATTCTGTTCGGAATCCTTGTGGGTTACGTGGTAGCCATCCCCCTCGGGCTAGTGGATTTCGCCGCTATCTGGACCGGTACCGTGGTCGAGCTGCCGCACTTCACGCTTCCCATACCCAACTGGATGGCGGTGGCCGCTATCATGCCCATAGCCATAGCGACCATACCCGAATCCACCGCCCATCTCTTCCAGCTGGACATCTACGTGAACGATCTGGCCAAGCGTAAGGGCAAGAAGGAATATAAGATCGCCGACAAGCTGGGCCTCAACCTGGTGGGCGACGGCATCGGCGACATCGTGGCCTCCATTTTCGGCGGCCCGGCGGGCACGAACTACGGCGAGAACATCTCCACCATGGCCATCACCAAGAACTTTTCGGTGAAGGTTTTAGGCGGGGCGGCCATCATGGCCATCATACTCTCCTTCATCCAGCCTCTGTCCAACGCCATCAGGTCGGTGCCGGGCTCGGTGATCAACGGGGCCTGCATCTACCTCTTCGGCGTCATCGGCGCGCAGGGCGTGGCCATCATGATCAACAAGAAGGTGGACCTCTTCGACGCGCGCAACCTGGCGGTTATCGCGGTGATCCTCGTGGTGGGCTTAGGCGGCTCCTACGGCTTCCCCAACGGCATGATCCCCGCCTTCGGCATGCAGCTTCCGGCCATAGCCACGGCGGCAGTGGTGGGAATCGTGGTGAACCTGGCGCTCTCGGTGGGGAGGAAAAAGAACTAAGAAAGGTTTGGGTCTGCCTAGGGGAAATCCTAGACAGCCCCTCTTTTAGTAACTGTCCCCTTCTTGGGGAACAAGACAAATAAAGACGAGGGGAGTGGCGCCCAGATTCACGAAATGGTGCTGCTTCCCTCCTTCTATATAGGCTACCGAACCCTTTCGTATGGGGTTGTCCACGCCCTCAATGACAATTTTCCCTTCCCCCTCCAGCACGTAGTTGGCATGAAACCAGGGGTGGGAGTGGTAAGGGCTGGAGCCTCCGGGCTGTACGGTAAAGACTCTGAAATAGCCGTCGTATCCATCCTTGGGCCCTATGGCGATGCGCTTGGTGACGCCCTTTACTCCCTGTCCTTTCATCTCTATCGACTGAATATCCTCAATGTGTCTGACCACGGAATCCTCCTTACATTAATATACAAAGACTTGAGGCTGAGGGGAATTTCAGGGGTGACAAGTCGCCGCGGGCTTTGTATTGTAGATTCTACGAAAATACCCCAGGAGGTACGCTATGTTCATAATCACATCAGAGTATTTGAAACCGAACGATCAGGTGGATGTGCATCTTAAGGCTCATCGGGAATTTCTGGACAAACAGTACGAAAAGGGGCTGTTCTTGGCTTCGGGCCGCAAGGTTCCCAGAACGGGAGGAGTGATATTCTCCAAGGGAAGCTCGAGAACCGAGGTGGAGGCCGTAATGGCTCAGGATCCCTTTGTCATCCACGGCTGCGCGAAATACGATATCGTGGAATTCGCCCCTGTGAAGGTGGCCCCGGGGATGGAGCAGCTTCTCTAGGAGACTGGAGTGGTTGGGCGCCGGGGTAGCTGGGAGAGTATGGCCGCGCCGAGCATGAGGGCGCCGCCGGCAAAAAGCCGCAGGCTCGCGCTCTCGCCCAGTAATAGGACTCCGCCTATGGCGCCGAAGAGGCCTTCCATGGCAAGAAGGATGGAGGCATGTGCCGGCGGCGCCCGACGCTGGGCCACAATCTGAAGGGTAAAGGCTACCCCGCAGGAAAAGAGGCCGCCGTAAAGCAAGGGAACGAGGGCTTTGAAAGTTCCCGCGAAAGGCGCAGGTTCGAATACGATGGCCGCGATAAAGCTTAAGAGGCCGCACACCGCGAACTGACCCGCCGAAAGCTCCACGGGGTCTACCGTAGCCGCGAATTTCGCGATCACCAGTATATGGATTGCCCAGAAGAGTGAGCCTGCAAGGACCAAGAGATCGCCGGGGGCGATTGAAAAGCCTGAGCCGAATCCCACGGTGATGATATAGAGTCCAAACACGGCTATCAGGGCCGCTATATAGTCTTTAAGGTTTGTTTTTCGTCCGAACAGGGTTGCGATAAGCGGAACTATCACCACATAGAGGCTGGTGATGAATGCGGCATTGCCCGCCGTCGTGGTTACGATGCCAAGTTGCTGAAGACTGGCGCCTATGAACATGGCGCCGCCTGCTACCACGAAGGGAAGGACCCGCGCCCATAGCCCGGCTTTAGTATTTGCCGCACTCGCGAGAGAAGGCTGAACAGATTCTTTGTATTTTCTTTTCCTGTGCCGAATGAGGGGTAGAAGAATTAGGGCGCCTATGGCATAGCGCACCGCGTTGAAAGCGAAGGGACCGATGTCTTCCATGCCGACACGCTGGGCAACGAAGGCGAAGCCCCAGATGGCGGCGGTGAGAAGCAGCAGAAAATCGGCGTAGAGGATGCCGGCGCGAGATTTCATGATTCTACCTGCGAAGGCCGGGAATATTCCCGAAATGCCTTATAAAAAGCCGCTCCTTTCGGAGCGGCTTTTTGCTATTGAGGGTCGGAAGTTTTGGCCTTTACGGCACGAAGAACTTCCGAACAGTGTCTCCTAGTACCTGCGATCGTTGCGGTCGTTCCGGGGCCTGTCCATGGCCTCGTTGACCCTGAGCTGGCGGCCGTCTAACTCGGCGCCGTTGGTACCATTGATGGCAGCCTGGGCTTCCTCATCGCTATCCATTTCGACAAAGCCGAATCCCTTCGACATGCCTGAGTCTCTGTCGCTGATGATCTTGGCAGACGCAACGCCACCGTAGTTCTGGAAGAGGGTTCTGAGGCTGGCCTCAGAGGTGTTGTAGCTCAGGTTCCCGACATAAAGTTTCTTTCCCACGATCTAGTCCTTCACCCGCCGCTTTGCGTCGGGCATCAAAAAAAAGTATCCGCGCATTCCGCGCATCGGCAAAACTGCAGGTTCTTATGAACCCGCGTTATCGTCGAAATGGATACTATCATAAAGCGCTGACAATACATAGCACCCCACCCCCCTAGATCGACGCACTACATTTATTGCGGGTTTTTGCCAGTACTGGCCTTTTTATGCTATTATTTTCTCAAGGCCTTGGCGCATTGCTGCGCGGAGCGGGGTACTTCTTTAAACACTGGGAGTAATGATGAAACAAATAGCCGTAGTCGGAATCGGGGGCGTGGGCGGGTTTATTGGCGCCAAGCTGGCCGCCCTAGGAGAAAGGGATCAGTCGGTCAAGGTGAATTTTATCGCCAGAGGTGCCCAGCTGGAGGCTATTCGCAAGGATGGGATCAGGCTAGATGCCGAAGAGGGCAAGATTGTGGGCAGGCCTAGTCTTGCCACGGATAGAATCGCCGATCTTCCACTTCTGGACTACTGCTTTGTCAGCGTCAAAGGATTCAGCCTTGTAGATGTGCTGAGCCAGCTAAAGGCTAAGATGAAAGACACAACCGTTATCGTTCCTTTGCTCAACGGGGCCGATATCTATGAGCGGGTGAGGTTGGTTATCAAGACCGGCTACGTGCACCCGGCGGGCATCTATATCAGTTCCTTCGTGCAGGCCCCTGGTCATGTAGTCCAGATCGGGCCCGTGAGCAGCATTTTCCTAGGGCGAGAGCCGGGCCAGGCGAAGGATGATCGATCGGTACTGGCGCTCATGGATGCGGCGGGTATCAAGTACATGTGGAAGGAAGATCCCTTTGTCGAAATTTGGAATAAGTATATTTTCATCGCTCCCTTCGGCTTGGTGACCGCTCAGGCAAGCAAGACTCTGGGCGAGGTGTTCCAGTCGCCGGAGGATCTGGCAGCGACTAAGGCGGTTATGGCCGAGGTGGTTGCCCTGGGAAGGGCCAAGGGGATTTCGCTTCCCGATACTATTATCGAAGACACCTTGACTAGAGCGGCTAAATTCCCGCCCACTACCCGCACATCCTTTCAGCGTGACGTGGACTTGAAGGACAAGCAGGATGAGCGGGATCTTTTTGGCGCCACAATCCTTAGGCTAGGCAAGGAATTGAGTCTGCCTACGCCCAACGCGGAAAAACTCTACGCGGCGATATTAAAGAAAAAGCCTTTGTAGAAAGCCTATTTCATGGTAGCCAGCAGTTTGGCCGCGTCCTTGTTGCCCATGTCGGCGGCTTTCTGCAGATCGGCCTTGGCCTCGGCCGCCCTTCCGGTGTCCTTGTAGAGCTGGCCTCGATAGTACCAGGCCGAGGCGCTGGGATCGGGCCGGGAAGCGAAAAGATCCATGTACTCGTTGAAGAGCTGCTCGGCTTTCTTTCTGTCCTGGCCGGCTATTCCTGGCAAGACTTGCCAAAATCGGCCTAGGGCGAGAATTGGGCCTCCATCGTCGTACATTTTGTCGGTTTTATAGGCGTTTTCAAAACCCATCTGGGTTTTTCCCTTGAGGCCTTCGGCCAGGGCTTTGACAATGCTGACGCAGTCAGAGTATGTGCCTACGCAGAGCCCGTACCAGTACCAGCCTTCGATGCCGGTGGCGTTGAGCTTGAAGGCAATTTCGCCGTATTTCATGCCTTCCTTGGTGGCCAGTCTGGCTGTGTCTTTCCATCCGGGGATTTCTTCCACAACCAGGTAGTCGCCGTACTTGCGGGCGGCCTGGGCGGCCTTCCAGTTAAGTTCGTAATTGCTGGGTGCCGCGGCAGCGGCCTTGACTGCCGCTTCATACGTTGCCTTAAGTTCGGCTTCGGATGCGGCAAAGAGGGGAGCGAGGGCTGTCAGAAGAACGAGTATGAGCGCTATGCTTTTCCTGTTCATGGAAAAAACCTCCGTTGTCATGCCTGATTTCTGAGCGAAGCCTACACGGGCCCTTAGTCCGGGTCAAGGCGGCGCGCTGCTTTGTAACTTTTAGATGCCATGTTGGTGACGACTTCTATGCCTTGATCTGGACCCCTTAAAATGAGGGCGACACGGTAATCGGCGAGCTTGTTTTTCATGAACCCCAGAGCCTGCTTCCTGTCCATTACGCAAAGGGCAGTGGTGAGGGCATCGGCGAGGGCGGCGTCCCCGCCCAGAATAGTGGCGGAGAGCACTTCACCGGCAGCAGGTTCACCGCTGCGGGCGTCGATGATATGGCCGTAGCGGCGGTCTTCCACGGTGTAATGGAGATCGTACGCGCCGCTCGTTGAGAGCGATTCATCCTTGGTGAATATTTCCAGGGCAATTTTTGATGGTTCGTCGGGGTGGGCGACGCTTACCGCCCACATGTTGGCACCGGGGGCTCCCTCGTCTGAGACTGCCCTTTTTAGAAGGCTCATGCTGCTCATGCCGAGACTTGCATAGCCGTAGGCATAGCCGTACCGCCTTAACAATTCTCTGGCCTTTTCCGCTCCCCAGCCCTTGGCAATGCCGCCCAAATCTATTTTTTGAGAGTAGTTATAACCATTCAGTTCTATATCACGGGCGTGTTTTATGAGATAGAAGCCGGTATTGGCGTTTCCTCCCAACTCGACGAGAGAAAAATCAGCCAAGGCTTTGAATGCTTCTATATAGTTCTTATCCGGTAGGGGGATGCCTCCATCCTGATTCTGCGGTCGGTCGTAGGGCATGGCCGGGAGTCTGTCCTTGCGGAAGCGGGGAGAGAAGCCCCAGAGATCCACCAGGTCGGCGACTGCGGGATTATAGGCACCCTCGGTTAATGCGTGCGCTTCCTTGGCTTTCTTCAGTAATTCGGCAGTAAGTGGACTGATGGAAATTAGTTCGCCAGGTTTGGCCGCATTGAATCGGCCTATGTCCGAGTCGGGTTTGTCGTAACTCGCGACAGCTTCCAGTTCGGCGAGCATGGCACGAATCTCTTCCCATACAGTGTCGAGCTTGACCTGTGCTTCGGGATTGGAGAAATCATCGTAGACGGAGATAAAGCAAACGGTTCCAAAGTAGTCGAAGCTGGTCCTTCGTTTGCTGCTCAGAGTTGGAAGGCCTTGATCGCCGCGCGAGGCCTTGCAGGATAAAAAAAGAGCCGCGATGCAGAAGAAAAGCCAGAAGGCTTTGAAGTTCCGCACGCGGCTCTCGAAAGGCATCAGAAAGAGCTTGCTTACTTCGCGACTACCCAGTTTTCGGGATAACCGTGATCGGTTACCTTGGTCTGGGCTTTCTCATCGAGGGTACCGATTACGATTCCGCAGATAAACTTGAGGTTACCATAGGCTTCGGCCTGCTTGTTGGCATCTCCCCTCTTGTAGGGGTCGTAGCCGATGCCGTACTTGTAACCCTTGCCCTTGAGGTAGGCGTCTTCAAGGCTCATAGTCCGCTTACCGGCGGCTGCATACTCGGTAGTCATATAGAAGTGGGTTCCGAATCCCTGGCTGAGGGCTGCGAGATTGAGGTATCCGGACACGATGCCGGCGTTATAGTAACCCCTGTCCAGCTGCTGGGTGTGCTTGCCGAGGCTCTGTTCGGTGGCGATGAGCCTGTCGCCGAAGACGAGGACGGTGACGGTTCCGGAATTTACCTTACCTTTGCCGATGACATCTTCCTGCTGGGCTGCGTCCTTGAGGACGACCAAGAGGTAGTCTGTCATACCTACAGAGGTAGGGGAGAGGCTGGTGAGTTTCATGATGGTCTTGAGCTGGGCTTCGCTAGGGGCAAACTGGGCTCCGTCCTTGAAGGATGTGGTGTTGACGGTTCTCCAGACACCTTCTGTTTCTACCCAGGCGGGGAATTTGGAGGCATCGAAGCCTGCGAGGTTCTGGGCTCCTACGGATGCTGCCGAAAGCGCGAGCGCGGCAGCCACTAGTAGCAATGCGAATTTCTTCATGTGTGCTCCTCCCTGAGGGATTTGAATGTAGTATTGTCAGGCTATACGAAATCGCGCTTTTTTTCAAGATAAAAAAGGTACTATTTGGAAAAAATAGTACCTTTTTTTATCTATTCGGCTGTATACTGGCATTTCCGCCAATAAGGGGAACTCAGCGCAGCCTTAGAGTTGCTCCCGCCGTCAGGCTCAACGCGGCGATGATATTTTCGGTGGTGTTGCTGACCGCCTCACTCCAGTAGAGATCGGGGTATTGGGAAGTTCCGCTGGCCGAGCCACCGAAAAAACGGCCATTGAGGAATATCTCCGAGCGCTTGTCCAAGGCTATACCGCCCCTAACCGATGCATCCAGAATGGAACCTTCGAACTGAAAATCCGCGCCGTTGAAGAAGGCGCTGGAAGCATAGCTGCCGGTGGCCTCGAAGGCGAGGAAGCCCGATTGGCCCAGACCGAGACGTCCGCCAAGAGAGAGAGCTGGCACGATACCGAGATTCTGTGAAACTACCAGCTGATCGTTGGCGCCGCTCTTTTCCTCGAAGCGTATAGACGCGTTGCGCAGCTGTATGGCCAGTCCGCCCGAAATATTGCTGCGGCTGTCACCGAGGAAACGGTAGCGATAGGTGGTCCTATAGAAGGGGAAGCTGTAGGTGAGCTGCATGGGAGTTCCTGCGGCAAAGGTGACATTATCGATCTTGACGGCATTTTTGAATTTTACATCGGTGACAAGCAGAAGAGGTTGGTAGAGGAAGGACACTTCATGTTTATCGGCTATGGTGGTCCCGAGGGTATAGCGATCGAAGAAAGAGAGAATCTCCTGTCCGCCCTGGGTGACAAAATTGAAGGTGTCGTTGCCCTCTGCCAGTGTTCCAACGCGATAGGTATGATTCAACAGCTTAAGAGCTCCGCCTTCGGCCTGAGCCCAGATTTCTACGGGCGCCTGAGCCGCAAGACCGGTAAGGGCTGAAAAAAGAAAGAATGCGGTGAGTAGGAAAGTTTTTGCGCTGACAGCGCTTGGATCGATCCTGAACTTTTTCATGATAACTCCTTTTGGATATACTCTAATCTGTTACTTACCAACTTGTAGGTAAAATACAGAAAATAATATACAGCAAGCTCATGGCTTTCGGCAAGGGTTGGTGAGATGTATGTTGGCAGTCTGGGTTCGGCGAGGAGGGCAAGGGCAATGCTTGTCTATTATTAGAAAAATCAGATATAGTTGAGCCAGTTCCTAAAAGTGTATAAAAAATCTTAAATCTATAAAGGAGAAAGATATGGCTGAAAAGAAAACAGTTCAGACCGAAAAGGCCGCGCCCAAAGCGGCCAATAAGGCCGCACCTAAAACTGCCTCTAAAGCTGGGCTTAATGCGGCGCCCAAGGCGAAGAAGACTAGCCCTAAATTGAGCGTAGAACAGCTGGAGAGGGAAATACGTGCCGAGGCTCAGAAGGTATATGAAAATCGCCAGGCTAAGGGACTTTCGGGTGACGAACTTTCCGACTGGCTGGAAGCCGAAGTGGTAATCAAGAAGAAGTTCAAGCTCTAATCAACATCCGCCATCGATATCGGCCCCGGTAGAGCGGTAGCCAAAGGTGCAATCCTATTGCTTAAGCTCAACAGTGCTGCGGGCCAGGAGGCTGGCCATCCGTTTAGCGGCCTGTTCTTCCTGCTTTAGTTGATAGATCTCCTCCACGGCGAATTGCAGCTTTGTCACCACGTTTTTTCTGGTGATGGGATAGATGTAGAAGGTATCCTCCAGGGTGGAAAGATCGATGCAATCGCCCTTTCCCTTGTAGTCGTATTCGATATGGAGGCTATAGAGGGAGAGAGGCTTCTTCTCCAAGCGCAGACTCTCGCCTTCGCTTTCTTTCTCTAGAATAAAACCCTCAACGGTGTGGGTGAGGGTAGCCTCTCCGAGGCGAATGTAGCCCTTGGCGTTGGGCAGGGAATCGACGATAACCTGATCCTTGAAAAAGTACTTCCCTTCTCGTACCTGCTTTCTCACCTGGGCTCTCTGCCACTCAAACCAATCGGGGATGTGGGAGAATTCTGTTTTTCCCACCACCGCCTGCAGTTCGCCCAGTACGCTCATCCTCCAGTGCTTATGGCAGCTTTCGCACCACAACTCATCCTTGTCCGAATCCATCATGGATTCGGCAAGGCAATGGGGACACTGGTAGAGGATGCGGTGCAGGCCTTTGGCGCGGTCCGGGAAATCGATGACGATGTTGTTCTCCTTCTGCCAGCGGTATTCGTCATAGCGGAAGGCCTCATTGATGATTCTGTTGATCTCGGGGACGCTGGTTTTTTCGATCTGCTCCGGGCTGAGCACCTTGGTCATCGTGACTTCGAGGGGGCATTCGCGCTGGCTCAGGTTCCATTGGGGCTGGGACAGATAATTGCCGTGCTGGATAAAGGTTACCACCGGCACTTTGTACATTTTGATCAGTTTCCCCAGGGATTCGGGAAGCACCGAAGTGGTGCCGCAGTAGGAATAGCGGGCTTCGGGATAGAGAGCAAGAGCGGCTTTGTTGGTTTCCAGTGAATACTTCATGTGCCTGATGAGGAGCAGATCGTCGGTGAACTTGCGCTTGCATATGCAGCCTACCTGCCTGAGCAGCCACTCGTTGATGAGAAAACCGTCGATGGCCACCACGTAGTTGGCTCCGAAGGGAAAGAGGGCACGGGTAGCCACCTTGAAATCCACAAAGGCCATGTGGTTGGAAAGGAATAGAAAAGGCGGTTTTAGCCCTTCCATGCCTACTTTTGTGATTTTCAGATTGCGTTTTTTCGTTTCTGGATAGCTTAAAAGCCAGGCGAGGAGAGTCCAGAAAAAACGCTGTCTCAGGGGTTTCTTCAACATGTCAAACTTTTGTATCTCTTTCACATTTTCCTCTTGTCCATGATGTGGAGTACCCTACCGATTGTCGTGCCTGATGCCTGCCATGTCAAGGAAAAGTATTTATGACGAAGCTTGTTGACAATGCGAGGGTCGGGTTTATGATTGGTCGGGGAGGAACCCTATAGTGCTGAACGCAAAAATTAAAAAGCTCTATGCCATCGATCCCAGGTCTTGGGAGCATCCCGCCGATAAGGCTGCGCTGAGCGCTGTGCAGCAGCTGAAAGGCTTGGATGAGCTGGCCAAGAAACTTATCTCCGCGGCTACCGAGCGGGGCTTGAGACTGGAGGTGCTGGCTTCCAATGTCAAGGTCAGCCAAAATCAATTTCCCAAGCTCAACTCCCTCATGGACGATATCGTAGAGACCTTCGACTGGGACTACCGCCCTGAACTCTACGTGTGCCAGAATCCTATGTTCAACGCTGGGGCTCTAGGTGTGGAAAAGCCTTTTATAACGATCAACTCCTCCATACTCAGACATTTTGAGGAACAGGAGATAAAGGCGGTGCTGGCCCACGAGATGGGGCACATAATGAGCGGCCACAGTCTTTACAAGACCTTGATATGGTTTCTTTCCAACATATCGCTGAGCTTCATACCTATGGGAGAGCTCATAAAGAGCGCGGTGTGGGCAGCCCTTATGGAGTGGAACAGAAAGAGCGAGCTTTCCTGCGACAGGGCTGAGCTTTTAGCGGTTCAGGACGAAGGTCCTTCTTACAATATCTTGATGAAAATGGCGGGGGCCGAGGATTTGTCCCAGGTTAACCTGAACGATTTCTTCGCCCAGGCCCAGGAGTACGAATCGCAGAAAACGCTACTCGATTCGGTGCACAAGATCTTCGGGCAGATGAAGCTGTCCCATCCCTATCCCGTGGTGCGGTTGGGAGAACTGAAGACATGGGCGGCTTCGGGAGCTTTCAAGGCAATTCTGGAGGGCGACTATATACGGCGGGGTACCAAGGATGATTTCCAGGCTAAAAACGATGCCAAGCAGGGTTACGATTATTACCGACAGGAATTCAAGAAGAGCGATGACCCCATATTGAGGGTGATCAACCAAGTGGGCGAGGGTATAGAAAAAGCTGCGGGCGACCTAGAGGAAAAAGTCAGGGAAATATTCAAGCTCTGATCTAGCGCGAGCCCTAAGGGTTGATGCCCTTGACGGTTCCGAAAGGCCAGGCTGCTATAGCGCCTAAGTCGAAGATCCTGGTATAGCCGAGATTGGCCAAGCTTGAGGCGGCGATTTCGCTGCGCCTCCCGCTTCGGCAATACACCACTATAGTGCGGTTCTTATCCTTGCCTATTGCCTTGAGCGCGTTGGCGGCGTTTATCTGGTCGTAGGGCAGAAGCAGGGCACCGGGAATGTGGGCTTCCTGGTATTCTTCCAGTGTCCGGACATCTAAAAGCACAAGGTCTTTTTTGGCATCCATAAGGTCTTTGAGTGCCTTGGCCGTCATAGCGGAGATTTTAGTCTGGGCGGGAATCGTAAA
>CAZHSK010000017.1:0-18629 GCA_964535235.1 uncultured Treponema sp.
ACTGGGGCATTGTCCTGGAAGTGCTGATCGACTCGGCTATAGGCGCCTTTGCCCTGTTTCTTCTCCGGCATGGCCTCGCCCTCACCCGCGCCATGTGGGACAGCCAGATGTCCACGATCAATTTGCCTTTAGGCATTACCTATCTAGTTTTACCCATCGCCGCTGTATTCATGATTATTTTCGCTGCGCTTCGTGTCGTGGTCAAGCTTCTTGATGCCACGGACAGTGCGAAGGGGGTACGCGATGCCCGCTGAATTGATTTTATTAGGATCCTTTGCCCTCCTCATTATTGTCGGCATTCCTATTTCCTTCAGCTTGGGCATCTCGGCCCTGCTCTCGGCCTTTGTCACCGGCATGGGGCCAGCCATAATCGCCCAACGCGTCGCGGCGAGCATGCAGTCCTTCCCGCTGCTGGCGATTCCTCTCTTTATTCTCGCGGGCTCTATTATGGCTCGGGGAGGGGTAGCTAGAAGAATGGTCGACTTTGCATATGTAATCGTTGGACCACTCCCTGGGGGTCTGGCAATAGTAAACTGTATTGATTCAATGTTCTTTGGCGGCGTTTCTGGCTCAGCGGTAGCCGATGTTTCATCTACAGGCTCTATCATGATTCCCATGATGGTTCAGAAAGGTTACGACCGTGACTTCGCAGTTGCTTTAACCGTAGCTTCGGCCAGCCAAGGTATCATCATTCCGCCTTCTCACAATATGGTTATCTATGCCATGGTGGCCGGTGGCGTTTCGGTGGGCAAACTATTCCTCGCGGGCTACATTCCAGGCATTTCCTTAGGGATCTCTCTGTCTATAGTGTGCTATTTCCTGGCTCTCAAGCGCAAATACCCTTGTGAAAAACGCCCTCCCCTCAAGGATTGCATCAAGATTACTATCGATGGAATCTTTGCATTGTTCGCCGCGCTCATAATAGTGGTTGGAATCGCCGCTGGCATATTTACCGCCACCGAGGCCTCGGCCGTAGCGGTTATGTACGCGGCCTTCCTGGGTTTCGTGATCTATCGGGAACTGAAGCTCAAAGATCTAATTCCAATCTTGATGGAATCTGTAAAAACCACCGCGATCGTCCTCTTTCTCATTGGCTGCGCCTCCGCCTTCGGCTGGATGATGACCTATCTGCAAATTCCAGCGGCGGTGATGAAGTTCTTCCTGGGGCTTACTTCCAACAAATTTTTGATTCTTTTAATAGTAAACATTCTACTCCTCGTTTTGGGCATGGTGATGGACGTGGCACCACTTATTGTCATCGTAACCCCTGTCCTCCTTCCAGTGGTAAAGGCCGCCGGTATGAGCGAGATAACTTTCGGCATTCTCCTCATGCTGAACCTTGGCATCGGGCTCACTACCCCTCCAGTGGGCGCCAGCCTCTTCGTGGGATGCATGGTGGGCAAGACAACAATAGAAAAGACCAGCAAGGCCCTGCTGCCACTGTGGCCTGCGATGCTGGTCGTGCTTTTCCTAGTCACCTATGTGCCCTGGTTTACCGAATTCCTGCCCAATGTCTTCATGAAATAAAAAAGCCTGGCAGAACCGAGGTCCTGCCAGGCTTTTTTAGCAACCCGTTTAAAATCCCTTAGACATCATCTTTTCAGGCAGCCAAGTGATAAGCTGTGGGAATATCGTTAAAATCACAAGAGTGAATGCGACAATAGCCACGAAGGGCAATACACCCCTGATGATATCGCCCATGGTAATTCCCAGTTCGGGCTTGGCGGCCCCCTTGAGCACGAATATCGACATAGCCATCGGAGGTGTCATGAAGGCCATTTGCAAGTTTACGCAGACCATCATGCCGGCCCAGAGAGGATCGAAGCCCAATGAGACGAATATGGGCGAGAAAACAGGGACGATTATGAACACAATACCTATCCACTCTATGAACATGCCCAGGAGGAATACGATCAGCATGATGACGCCGAAGGATGCCCACTTGCCGCCGGGCACTGAAAGTATGAGATTGGCGACAACATCCCCGGCTCCGGCACTCATGAATATGCCAACGAATGCATAGGACATGGCTGCTATCATCACTACGAAGGCCGAGACTTTCATGGTCTCGATCATCGCTTTTTTCATCAGATCCCAGGTGAATTTTTTATAGATGATCGCGAGAATAATTGACGCTAGGCATCCAATGGCCGCCGCTTCGGTGGGAGGGGCAATACCTGCGAATATTGTGCCCAGTACGGCGAAGATGAGGAAAAGGGTGGGCAGAAGGGATTTCGCAAGTCGCAGGGCTTTTTTTCCGCTGAAGGGCGTTATCTCCGATTTGGGGATGGAAGGGCCGAGGGCGGGATTGCGCCTGCAGCGGATCGCTACATAGATGATATAAAAAATTGAGAGCATGATGCCTGGCACGAAGGCGCCTATGAACATCTGGCCGATGGAGAGGCCTGCCTGCGGGGCGTAGACTACAAGCATGATGGAGGGAGGGATCAGGATGCCCAGAGTACCCGCGGCGACGATGGAGCCTGAGGCGATACCCTTGTCGTAGCCCCGCTTGATCATGGGCTCAAGCGCCATCATGGTGAGAATGGTCACCGATGCGGCGATGACGCCCAGACAGGTGGCCAAGATAGTGCCGAAGATGATGGTGACGATGGCCAGGCCGCCCTTGAGGCTTCCCAAGGCTTCATAGAGATTGTCGTATAGTTCCTTGGTAGCCCCCGAGTGCTGGAGCACAACTCCCATGAATGTAAAAAGGGGCACCGCCAGGTAGGGATAGTTGAGCGAAAGGTCGTAGAATCTGGTATAGAGTATATGAAAGGTTGTTGTAGGGCCGAAGATGAGAAAACCCGTGCCCAGCGCTACCGATCCGATTACGAAGGCTATGGGGTACCCGGTGAGAACCAGTACGAAAAGTCCTCCCAGCATGAGGAGGGTGACGATTTCTCCGCTTAGTTCAATCAATTTGCTCACCTCGCGTCAGGAAGACTAAATCCTTGGCCAGATTGGCCAAACCCTGGATCAGCAGGAGAAGCATTCCGATGGAAAAGACGATCCGGTAGGGAGCGGCGGGCGGATACCAGAAACTGGTGAACATCACTTCATTCACCTTTATCGCTTTTATCGAGTACTTTATGCCCTCATAGAGCATCATGCTGACAAGGGGAAAGAAAAAGAGAAGCGAAGCCACGAGGTTGACGATAGTCTTGGCTCTCGGCTTCAGCATATTGAAGAATAAATCCACCCTCGTATGCGCGTTGAATCGCATGTCGTAGGAGGCTCCCAGCAGGTACATTACGCCGCCGGACATGCACATCATGTCGTAGGCCCAGTCCGAGGGGGCATTGAAGAAATGCCTGGCGATAGCATCATAGGCACCGATCACAACGAGCGACAGGGCTGTCCATTTGCCTACCTGTCCCGTGGCCTCGCTTATCCTGTTAACCGTTTTTATAGCTTTTTTCAATGCCCCCATAGGGAACCTCCGTAGTGTAGGAATCTCTTATTTCATCAGCTCGTAGAGCTCGCCGTAGGTTTTCATGGAATTGTAGATCTCGGCGAAAATGGGTTTTTCCTTGGCGGCCTTGGCCGAGTAGAACTCGTCGGCAGCCTTGGCCACCGCCACATCGACTTCTGCGGGCAGTCTGTAGACTTCGCATCCCGCGGCCTTAAACTTGTCCAGGGCCTTGATGGATTCGGCGATCAGGTATTCGTGCTGCTTCTGGGTATAGGAGGAGATGACTTCCTGGACGATAGTCTGGAGGTCTTCTGGCAGCTTTTCCCAGGCTGTCTTGTTGATGAAGAATACCTGGGGATCGCTGGGGGCCCTGACGGGGGACAGGATTACATATTTAGCCACTTCGTTGAAATGCATATTCCAGTTGGAGGCCAGAGTGGAGTACTCGAAGGCGTCGATTACATTCCTCTGCATGGATTCATAAAGGTCGCCGCCGTTGATGATAACCACTGAGGCGCCTAGTTTTTTCATGACTTCGCCGCCGTCGCCCATGCACCTAACGCGCAGGCCCTTGAGGTCGGATACCTTGGTGATCTTTACCTTGGAGTGGAAGAACACTTCGGCAGGGAGGGGAGAAAGAGCTCCGGGGAATGTGAAGACGTTATAGCCGGTCATCATCTTATTCATGAGGTCGGCGCCGCCGGCATAGTCGAACCAGGAGCGCAGCACTTCGCCGGCCAGGGCTCCGGGCCTGGAGGATATGAGTCCGGCAGCCGGCCACTTGTCCAGGTTGTACATGGGGCAGGTATAGCCCATCTGGAGGACGTTGTCGTTGATGGCGTCCACTTCCTTGTAGGCCGGCACGATGGAACCACCCACGAAGGGTTTGACCTCGAGACGTCCGCCCGTGGCCTTGGTTATGGCCTTGCAGACCTCATCATGGAAGATCTGGGAGGGGTCGCTGGCAGGGCCATGGCCCGAGGATTTCCAGACGATCTTCTGCTGGGCCGAAGCGACGCTCAGCGCGAGAAACAGGATCCCTAGGATCGCGATCATTTTTCGAACGCTCATTCTCATCACAAGCCTCCTATTCAATATTCTCACTCGGCGGAAATTCCGCCGTTCAAGCCTTCAACTATGCGAACCTTCCACAAAAAGGCTGTGCCCCGTGGTGTTCCTGAAAAATCTCTTGCCGATTTTGGCTAATTCGGTGACGCCGCGCGCGCCGGTGCAGTGGGAGACACCGATTATCTCGATACCCAGTGACTGGATAAACCCGACCGCGGTGTTGAGCCTTTCCGGCGAGGCTTCCACGAGGTGGGTGCCGCCTATGATGGCGTAGATGGGTCCGGGAAGCGCGGCGCGCGCGGCGTCGATGATGTTCATGACCCCTGGATGGGAGCAGCCCAGAATCAGAATAAAGCCTTTGGCTGAATCTACGGCCAGGACAATTTCGTCGCTGAAATCATCAATACTTAACGTGCTGTTCTTTTCGACCAAAAATCGGGGGTTGGCAATTTCCTCTGCATGGATGCGAGGAAAGACCGATAGCATAAAAACGCCATCGGCAATTTTTTCCAGGCCGCCCCGAGCTATTCTATGCGGGATTCCAGTCTCGCCCAGAAATTTTTCATCGGTGTCCAGCCCCAGATACTCCAGGGAAATTCCGTCGGTAGCATATTTTTTATTAAAAACCCCTTTTCCGGTGAGGAGTATGCCTTTGAAGCCTGCCGCAACTAGAGCCCGCAATCCACCCCCATGGTCGTAATGGCCATGACTGATGGCGGCGAAATCGGCGTTGGATGGATCTATACCCAGCTTGGCCGCGTTTTCCAGAAAAGCGCCACCCTGCCCCATATCGAAGATTATGCGCGTTGATCCGCGTTCGATATAAAAAGATAGGCCATGTTCGCTTTGTAGGCTCAAATGTTCTCCCGGGGAATTCTCAATAAGCGTTGTTATTTTTGTATTCATATTAGTTCTTCTCCAGGAATGCAGCGATTTCACTCATCGCGTTCCTCAGATGCGTTATCATCGCTCTTTCTGCTGCATCGGGGTCATGCTCCGCTATCGCGGCCACTACGTTGCAGTGCTCATTTATTGTTTTTTCCGCCCTGCCGGGTATATGAAGACTAGATATCCAGCCTTCGGGCAAGGATTTGGCCATGGTTCGCATAAGCACGTAGAGGGTTTTGTTCTTTGTGCAGAGGGCGAGCGTGGAATGAAATCGTTCGTCTATGAGGATGAGGTCATCCACATCGCCACCCTGCACTTTTTCCCTGAAGTCATCGCAAATCTCGTGGAGCGCCGTTATTTCTTCGCTGGTAGCCTTGCGAGCAGCGTGAGCTGCAGCCTTGGGATCCAACATGAGTCGGACTTCGAAATGGTCCAGCATTACCTCGCGGTTAGTCTTGAGCCAGCCCACGAAGCCCTCTCCCGATCTCTCTCCTGAAAGGTTGACGAAAACGCCCTTACCATGCTGGACGCTAATCCAGCCTGTGGATTCCAAGGATCGCATAGCCTCCCGAATCGAGGACCTGCTTACCCCTAGCCGCCTTACCAGAGTGTTTTCTGAATAGAATTTATCTCCAGGCTTGAAGTTTTCTTCGCGTATGAGTTTAACGATTATCTCGGACACTCTATCCGAAAGCCTTTCGGTCTTTATGCGCCGTATCACTCTATAGTCTCCGTCTTCAAGCAGGTCAAAACAACTTGTCAGACGTCTTAACAGTTATACCCGTTTTCTCGATCTGTCAAGCTTAAAATGAGCGGAACCTACAAGAGTAAAAAAAAGCCCCGTGAAACCTCACGGGGCTTAAATTCTGACGAGTGGCTGGTTATTTTTTGTTGGCGAGTGTAGCCTTGCAGGTTTTGCAGATCTTGGTTTTCTTGCCTTCGATTTCCTGCTCGTAGAGAACCTTCACGCCCTCCCGCTTGCAGACAGGACAGGTTCCGCGGCCGCCGGCCGGTACTTCCCTTAAGCCCTTTCCCCTATGTGCTTTGGACATATTTTCCTCCCGCTTCCTTAGCTGGCCTTTTTCTCGGCCTTGGCTTTTTTCTCGGCCTTGCGCTTGCTGCGGGCGGCCTTTTTCTCGTCCACTTTCTGATCCACGAGTTCGAGGATCACCATATCGGCAGCGTCGTGGGCACGATCCCCTATCCTGAGGATCCTGGTGTAACCGCCGGCCCTTTCCTTGAAGCGAGGGCCGATGTCGGTAAAGAGCTTGGCCAGTATAGCTTCGTCCTGGATTTTCTTGGCGGCGATTCTTCTGTTGTGTACGGAATCTTCCTTAGCCCTGGTAATAAGCTTTTCAGCTACCTTTCGGGTTTCTATGGCCTTGGCTCTGGTGGTGACTATGCGCTCGTGCTTGAAAAGGACAGTCGCCATGTTCCTCAGCAGGGCTTTGCGGTGAGCCGCAACCCTGTTCAGTTTGTTATACCCTATCTTATGCTTCATCGGTCTCTTCCTTCTTCATGCTCAGTTTCAGATAGTTCCGAAGCGGCGTATAGTCCGTCATGCCGAGGCTGAGGCTCCATTCCGCGAGCTTGGCCTTGATCTCTAGGAGGGATTTCTTGCCGAAATTCCTGGTTTTGGTTATCTCATCCTCGGTTTTCCGGGTGAGATCCCCGATGGTCTTGATATTGGCGTTCTTGAGGCAGTTGGAAGAACGCACCGAGAGTTCCAGCTCCTCCACCGGAGTGTTGAGGATCTGGCGCACCCTTTCTTCTATTTCGTCGCTCTGCTCGTCGCCGCCCGCCTCGTTTTCATCAAAGTTGATGAAGATGGAGAGGTGGTCTTTGGCGATCTTCGCGGCTTCGCCCAGGGCGTCCTCGGGTCTTGTGGTGCCGTCGGTCCAGATTTCCAGGACCAGCTTGTCGTAGTCCGAGCGCTGGCCTACCCTGGTGGGTTCGATGGCGTACTTGACCTTGGTTACCGGTGAGAAGATGGCGTCCATGGGTATGGTGCCGACTATCTCGATGTAGCGCTCATTCACTTCGGCCGGGACATAGCCCCTGCCCAGGTCGACCTGGATTTCCAGATCGAGGTGAGCGTCCTTGTCCAGGGTGGCTATTTTAATATCCGGGTTGAGGACTTCCAGTGCCTTTTCTCCCGAGAAATAGGCTCCGGTCATTTCCAGAGGTCCCTTTATCTCGTAGAGGAAGGTAGCCTGTTCCTGGTCGTTGGGAAGCCTGAGCCTGAGCTGCTTGAGGTTGTTGATGAACTCGATAGTGTCATCAACCATGCCGGGGATGGTTTCAAACTCACTGGTTACGATGTGCTGGGCACCCTCGTCGTTGTAGCGAACGATCCTGACGGCCGTGATCGCATACCCCTGGATGGACGAAAGAAGGATGCGGCGGAGGGTATTCCCCACGGTCGTCCCGTATCCCGGTTCGAATGGGTAGGCGATAAACTTGCCATAGGAGGGCCCAGACTCGCTCTGCTCGTAGGTGATGCCCTTCGGCCTCTTGAAACCTTTGAGAAGGTTCTTTCGTGCCATTTCGGCTCCTTATTTCGAATAAAGCTCGACGACGAGCTGCTCGCGGATATCCACCATGTCGGTAATATCCTGGCGATGTGGGTACGCCACAAGGCGTCCGGACATCTCATCGGGATTGATCTCGATCCACGCCATGGTGCCGGACTTGCCGACTTCCTGAAGCGCGTTCTTGATCAGATCGAACTTCTTGGCCTGCTCGACCACGGACACCTTGTCTCCTGCCTTCACGAGGAAGGAGGGGATGGTGACACGCTTGCCGTTGACCGCCACGTGACCGTGATTCACCAACTGACGCGCCTGGGCGCGGGAGGTGGCGAGGTGCATCCTATAGACTACGTTGTCCAATCTGCGCTCCAGGAGGATGAAGAGGTTCTCGCCGGTCTTTCCGGGCATGGCGAGGGCCTTTTCAAAGGCATTCCTGAACTGAGTTTCCATGAGGCCATAGGCTCTCTTGAGCGTCTGCTTTTCCCTGAGCTGGACAGCGTATTCCGATCGCTTGCCCATCCTGGCCTTGGGGGCCTTTCCGGGGGGAAGCCGCTTCTTGTTCATGGGACACTTATCGCTCTTGCAGCGATCGCCCTTTAAAAATAGTTTTTTCTGCTCGGTGCGGCAAAGCCTGCACACTGGTCCTATATAACGTGCCATTTATATCTCCCCCTATTAAATGCGGCGAGCCTTGCGGGGCCTGCAGCCATTGTGGGGAATGGGTGTGACATCGTTGATTGTCTTCACCTTGAGCCCCAGAGCGCCCAGCTGACGTATTGCCGATTCGCGACCGATTCCCGGTCCCTTTACGAATACGTGAACTTCCCTCAGGCCGGAGTTCATGGCCTTTTGAACCACCGTTTCGGCTACCGTCTGGGCAGCGAAGGGGGTGGATTTTTTCGCTCCCCTGAACTGGTGCGTGCCGGAACTGGACCAGGCAATGGTGTTGCCGTTCAGGTCCGTGATGGTGATTATGGTGTTGTTGAAGGTGGCCTGGATATAGACATTGCCTTCGTAAACACTCTTCTTCTCTTTTCTTTTCTTTGTTGTAGTGGCTGCCACTTTAACTCCCCTTTAGCTTACGCGGCCTTTTTCTTGTTGGCGACCGTCTTGCGCTTACCCTTCCTGGTACGGGCGTTGGTTCTAGTCCTCTGTCCGTTCACGGGAAGGCCCTTGCGGTGCCTAAGGCCTCGGTAGCAGCCGATGTCCATAAGCCGCTTGATATTGAGGGCAATCTCGGTGCGGAGTCTTCCCTCGACCTTATAGTCGTTTTCAATAACCTTGCGAAGCTCGTTGATTTCCTCGTTGGAGAGGTCGTTCAGCTTCTTGGTGGGATCAATGCCCGTTGCCTCGCAGATCTTGCTTGCACTGGTTCTGCCCAGACCATAGATATAGGTAAGGGCTATTTCGACATGTTTGTTCGGGAGATCTATTCCCGCGATACGCGCCATCCGATTCCTCCTGCCCCTCAGCCTTGCTTCTGCTTGTGCTTAGGGTTGTCGCACACAATCCGGACAATGCCATTCCTGCGAATGACCTTGCATTTATCACATATTTTCTTGACGCTGGTCCTGACCTTCATACGTTCCCCTTGCTTCGCGTTCGTCATACGCGCGAACACGCAATTAAATACTAAATTCCAAAAATATTCTACAGGTTCCTAGACCTGATATGTCCTTTCCGTACAAGTCCGTCGTGGTGGTGCATCTTGAGCATGGCTTCCACCTGGGACATGGTGTCCATCGCGACGCCGACTATGATGATCAACGAGGTGCCGCCCAGCAGGTAGGCCAACTCGCTGGGGAAGTTGAACATCATCTGCACAAGGCTCGGGATAAGGGCTATCAAGGCCAAGTAAAGAGAGCCTGGTAGAATAATCCTGTTGAGGATCCTGGAGAGGTACTCTTCCATTTTTTCGCTTCTGATGCCTGGGATGGAACCGCCGTTTTCCCTGATATTCTTGGATATCTCCTGGGGATTCAGCGAAACCTGGGTGTAGAAGTAGGCAAAGAAGATGATCAGGAGCACGTACATGAGGTTGTACCAGAATCCCTGAGGCCTGAGCCAGTATGAGAAGTCCCTGAGCCATTTTGCCTGCACGCCGAAGCTTTGGGCGATCTGGAGAGGGAAGGTCAGAAGGCTGGATGCGAAGATAACGGGGATAACGCCCGAGGGGTTGATCTTGAAGGGGATGTAGGTGTTTTGGGCTCCGTACATCTTTCTTCCCACCACTCGCTTGGCGTAGTTGACCGGAATCTTGCGCTGCCCCTGCTGCTCCAGGACGACGAGGGCCACGATGCCCACGAACATCACTATTACCACGATGGCGTAGACGGCGTTGATTTCACCCGCCTGTATCTTCTTGATGAGTTCGAATACGGCGTTGGGAAGCCTGGCTACGATACCTGCGAAGATAAGAAGGGAGATGCCGTTGCCGATGCCGCGCTTGGTGATCTGCTCGCCTATCCAAATCAGGAACATGGTGCCCGTGGTGACGGTGAGAATAGCGATGATGGTGTACATCACCCTATTGTCCATCACGATGGCGCCGGGAATCCTGTCGGCATAGACGGTGTAGGAGTAGCCCTGCACCGCACAGACGGCCAGGGTGCCTAGTTTGGTCCAGCGGGCCAGCTTCTTGCGGCCGCCTTCTTCCTCGGCGATAGCCTTCAGCTTGGGAAATACGATAAGAAGCAGCTGAAGGATAATCTGGGTGCTGATATAAGGCATGACACCCATCATGAAGAGCGAGAAGTTCTTGAACGCGCCGCCGGCGAAGAAATCGAGATAGTCCGTGATTCCGCTGGTACCTCCGGACTGGCTGGCGAAATAGGACTGGAGCGCGCTCGCGTTGATGCCCGGAAGGGGCAGGAAGGCGCCCAGCCTGAAGACCATCAGCCAGAACAGGGTGAAGAAAATTCTGTCTTTGAGTTCCTTGATCCGGAAAATATCCGAAAGCGGGTTACCTGCCATGAAGTCCTGCCTTTATAGTAGAGCCATCTCAGGCGTCAGCGGCCTGAGCGACCGCAGTGGGGGTTTCAACCTTGCCGCCAGCCGCTTCGATCTTGGATTTGGCTCCGGCCGAGACTGCATCGACGCTCACTTCGAGGGCGATGGAGATGCTTCCCTTGCCGAGTACCTTGATGAGCCCTTCGGGCTTTTTAACCAGACCCTTGAGCAGGAGGGAAACGGCATCCACCTTGTCGCCGGCCTTGAACTTGGCTTCCAGGTCGGAAATGTTGACGATCTGCCATTCCTTGCGGAAGGGGTAGTTGGAGAATCCACGATGGGGCAGGCGCCTATAGAGAGGCATCTGTCCACCTTCGAAGCCGGGATAGGTCTTGCCGCCCGATCTGGACTGCTGACCCTTGTTACCCTTGCCTGCGGTAGTGCCGAGGCCTGAGCCCTGACCGCGGCCGACGATCCTCTTCCTCTTGTTGGCGCCTTCTGGCGCGTGGAGCTGATAGTCGGACATCAGTCAGCCTCCTTGGCGGCGGCGCTAGCCGCGACTTCCTTGGTAGTCACGAGGTGCTGCACGGCCTTGACCATGCCGAGTACGGCAGGCGAGGCCTCCACAATATTGGTGGAGCCAATCTTTCGCAAACCCAGAGAGCGTACTGTTGCCCTCATTATGGGTTTTTGATGGATGGTGCTCCGAACCAGGGTGATCTGTATCTTTGCCATATTATCCCCACAGTTCCTTTATCGACTTGCCGCGGTTCTTAGCCACTGTCTTGGCATCCAGAAGGTTTTCGGCGCCGTTGAAGACCGCGCGAACGATGTTCATCGAGTTGCGCGAGCCGATGCACTTGGAAATGACATCCGTGTAGCCGGCGGCTTCCATTATGGCGCGCACCGGGCCTCCGGCGATTACTCCAGAGCCGGACACCGCGGGCATGATGAGTACCTCGGTGGCCTTGTACTTGCCCACGATCTTGTGGGGAAGCGTGCCGTTCTTTATGGGCACCTGAATGACGGCCTTGCGAGCCTTTTCAACCGACTTTCGGATAGCCTCGGTTACGTCGTTGGCCTTGCCGAAACCAAAGCCCACATGGCCCTGGTGGTCGCCCACAACGGTGAGAGCCGAAAATGAGAAGCGGCGGCCACCCTTTACGACCTTCGCGGTCCTATTGAGCTGGACGAGCTTCTCGGTGAAATTGTCACGAGGTTGAGAGTCGTCTCTTCTATTCCTATCTCTTTCCACGAAAAGCCCCCTAGAATGTGATCCCGGCTTTGCGGGCACCGTCGGCTATAGCCTTCACGATACCGTGATACTGATAGCCGTTTCTGTCGAACACCACCGTCTTGATGCCCTTTTCGAGAAGTCGCTTACCGATCTCCTCGCCCAGCTTGGCGCCGCCTGCGACGTTCCGGGTAATCTCCTTGAGGGCTTTTTCAACCGTTGACGCACTGGCCAAGGTTGTGCCGGCATCGTCGTCGATCACCTGGACGTACATGTGGATATTGGATTTGAAAACGGTCATCCGGGGCCTCTCGGCATTGCCATAGATGGCTTTCCTGACGGAAACCTTCCGTTTCGCCCGCTTTCTCAGTTTATCTTCGAGTTCTTTAACGCTCATTCACTGGCCTCACTTCACGCCGGTCTTGCCGACCTTCCTGCGGATCTTTTCGTCCTCGTACCTGATGCCCTTGCCCTTATAGGGTTCGGGAAGCCTCAGAGACCTGACCTCGCTGGCGAACTTGCCCACGAGGGCATGGTCGGCGCCGGAGATGACCACCTTCTGTCCGTTCGACTCGATGGCCACCGCCAGCCCCTGGGGGATGACGACCATGAAGTCGCTGGAGTATCCGATGCTCATCACGAGGAAGTTGCCCTGCACTTCGGCACGGTAGCCGACACCGTTTACTATCAGGGCCTTTTTAAAACCCTGGGAGACGCCCGTTACCATGTTGTTCACGAGGCTCCTGTACAGGCCGTGAAAAGACTTGGCCTGCTTGGAATCGTTTTTCCTCGCGAAATGGACGGAACCGTCTTTTACGACGATCTCGACTTCAGGAACATACTCCTGATTAAGTTTTCCCTTCGGCCCCTCTACAGTAACGCTTGTGGGAGCGACTGTAACTTTCACTCCCTGCGGTATCAGGACCGGCCGTATTCCGATTCTCGACATAGCTGTTCCCCCGAATTACCAGACCGTGCAAATGAGCTCGCCGCCCACTTGCTTTTCCACGGCCTTCTTGCCCGTGATAATTCCGCTCGATGTGGAAACTATTACGGTGCCGTAGCCATTGAAGACGCGCGGTATCTCCGCATAACCGGAATAGACTCGCCTGCCGGGCTTGGAAACCTTATTCACGCCATGCAGGACCGGATCGTTTTCCTCGTCGTACTTGAGGAATATCCTGATTATGTTGGAGCCGTCAGCCTGAATCTTTTTGAAGTTCTTTATGTACCCTTCAGTCTTGAGAATCTTTACGATCTCAAGCTTGATTCTAGAGGCCATGATATCGACTTTCTCGTGACGGGCCGCACTCGCGTTGCGAATTTTGGTCAGCATGTCCGCGATGGGATCAGAAACGCTCATCGCTACCTCCTACCAACTTGACTTCGTCACGCCGGGAATCTTGCCCTCGGAAGCGAGCTTCCTGAAGCAGATTCTGCACATGTCGAATTTTCTCATGTAACCCCTGGAACGTCCGCAAACATTGCAGCGCCGGACCAGGCGGCTCATATACTTCGGCTTTTTTTCAGCCTTTAAAATCATCGCCTTTCGTGCCATGTACGCCTACCTTACTTTCTGAAGGGCATGCCCAACATGCCTAGAAGGCTCTTCGCCTCCCTGTCGGTTTTCGCGGTCGTAACGATCGCGATATTGAGCCCCATGACCTTCTCAATCTTGTCGAAGTCGATCTCCGGGAAAATGATCTGCTCGTTCAGGCCCAGTGAGTAGTTGCCGTGACCGTCGAACGCGTTGGCGTTGACGCCCCTGAAGTCCTTTACTCGGGGAAGGGCAACGTTCATGAGCCTGTCCAGGAACTCCCACATGTAATCGCCACGCAGCGTTACCCTGGCGCCGATTTCCTGTCCCTGCCTGATCTTGAACGTGGCTATGGACTTGCGGGCCTTGGTCTTTACAGCGTGCTGGCCTGTGATTATACCCAGATCGGCGATGGCGGCGTCCAGGATTTTCTTGTTCTCCTTGGCTTCGCCCACGCCCATGGACACGACAACCTTGACCAGACGGGGAACCTGCATGAGCGAATCGTATCCCATCTCCTTGAAGAGCTCGGGAACGATTTTTTCGCGGTAGATCGTCTTGAGCCGAGGAGGGATCTTAGGCTGATCCTTCTTTCCCTCTTCCTTGGCTTCGGCCTTGGCCGGAGCGGACTTGGAGGTTGGCTTCGCGGCGGGAGCCTTGGGCTTGGCGGCCTTGGCCGCTTTCTCAGCCGGGGCTGCCGAGGCTTCCGGATTCATGGCGTTCTTCTCTTTCGGTTCAGCCATCAGAGCACCTCCCCACACTTGCGGCACACCCGTTTCTTGGCATCGCCGTCGAGCTTATAGCCAATCTTCACGGGACCGCATTTCTTGCATACGATCATAACGTTGGATATGTGCAGGGATCCTTCGATCTCGGCAATGCCGCCGCGGTCGTTCTGGGTCTTCTTCTTCATGGCTTTCTTGATCATGTTTACACCGGCCACGATTACTCTGCCCTTTTCCCTGTCGATCTTGAGGATCTTTCCCTGTTTGCCCTTGTCCTTGCCGGCTATGACCTGGACAAGGTCCTCTTTCCGGAGCTTGTACTTTATTTCAGCCATATCCTCTCCTTACAGGACCTCGGGAGCCAGGGAGACTATCTTCATGTAGTCCCTTTCCCTGAGCTCACGGGCGACCGGTCCGAAGATGCGCTTGCCTTTCGGATTCTTGTTAGCATCGATAACGACGCAGGCGTTGTCGTCGAAGCGAATATAGGTACCGTCGGGACGACGGTATTCCTTGTGGGTCCTGACTACCACCGCTTTTTCGATGGTGCCCTTCTTTATAGATGAATTAGGAAGGGCCGACTTAACCGCCACGACGATGATGTCTCCTACGGAGGCATAGCGTCGGCGGGTTCCGCCGAGGACCTTGATACACTGCACAGTCTTGGCACCCGAGTTGTCAGCGACCGTGAGCATGCTTTCTACCTGGATCATAGTATTTCTCCCGTTCGCCTATTTTGCCCGTTCGACGATTTCAATGAGGCGCCAGTGCTTTTCCTTAGACAGGGGTCTGCACTCTTCCACCCGTACGGTGTCGCCGATATGAGCGTCGTTTGTCTCGTCGTGCGCCTTTACTCTCTTGGACCTGGTCACGTACTTCTTGTACAGCGGGTGCAGTTTGCGCTGCCGGATCTCGACAACGATGGTTTTATTCATCTTGTCGGAAGCGACGATGCCTAAAAGCACCAGCTTTGACTTCTTCTCTTTCTGAACGTCGGTATCCACAGTTTTCTCCTAGAACCTTAGGCCTTCTCGCCAGCAGGGGCTGAGCGCTTGGCCTGAAGGATCAGCGTCTCGAGCCTGGCGATCTGGCGGCGAAGGTTGCGTTTCTCGACAGGGTTTTCGACGTGTCCCACCACCATCTGGAAGCGGAGGTCGAAATACTTCTTCTTGAGGTCTTCCCGCTTGGCGAGAAGCTCCTCGAGCTTTAATTCCTTAAACGAATTTTTCATCGACTCACTCCGTTTCCGCCCGTAGGGCGAACCTTGTCTTGACGGGAAGCTTGGAGCCGGCCAGCCGCATGGCTTCTTCAGCCACCGCGGGCTCTACGCCGGAAAGCTCGAAAAGAACCGTACCGGGGCGCACTACCGCCACCCAGTACTCGGGTCCGGGCTTTCCCTTTCCCATTCGGGTTTCCAAGGGTTTCTTGGAATAGGGTTTGTCGGGGAAAATCCTGATCCAGAGCTTTCCGCCGCGCTTGATATAGCGGTTGAGCGCGATACGGGCGGCTTCGATCTGCCTATTGGTGAGCCACTCTGGCTCAAGGCAGATAAGTCCGTACTCGCCGAAGGCTATGGTGTTGCCCCTCTGGGCATTCCCTGTGGGTCTGCCGCGCTGCTGTTTTCTGTGCTTTACTCTCTTGGGGATAAGCATGACTTAGCTCCTTGCCCTCTCGTCGCTGCGGGGAGTATCTCCCCTAGGCGCGGACGGGCGCCTGGGGCGGCGTTCTCCGCCTTCCCTTCGCTCCGAATCACGGCGCTCCCGGGGTTCTGCCGCCGAGCCTGCGGGCTCGCGTCTGGCCTTGCGGGCCAGCATTCCGGCGTCCTCGTTCTTATCGGCGTTGTAGACCATGCCCTGATAAATCCAAACCTTTACACCAATCTTGCCGAAGGTGGTCTGAGACTCATAGAAGCCATAATCGATGTCGGCTCTCAGTGTATGGAGAGGAATTCTTCCATCCTTGAGCTCTTCGGTTCTGGACATGTCGGCGCCGCCCAAGCGTCCCGAAACCCTGATCTTGCAGCCCTGGGCCCCACCCTTCATGGCGTTGGAAATGGCCATTTTAAGGGCCTTGCGGAAGGATCCGCGGTTTTCCAGCTGCCGGGCGATATTCTGGGCTACAATCTGGGCGTTGGTATCGGTTTTTTTGATTTCCTTAATCTTGATCTGCACCTTCTTGGTGGCGACCTTCTGGATCTCAAGACCGATGCGCTCTATATTGGCGCCCTTGACGCCGATAAGCACGCCAGGCCTGGCGGTATGTATGATGACAGTGATGCGCTGGGGATGTCGTACAATCTCGACTTCGGCTACATCTGCACCCTTGACCTCGGGCAGCTGGTAGATGCGCTTGCGGATGGCCAGGTCCTCATGGAGGGTCTTGGCGTAATCCCTGGGCTCTACGTACCACTTGGAGCTCCAATCCTTGTTGATCCCTATTCGCAATCCAATAGGACTTACTTTATTGCCCACCTTAGGCCTCCGACTTCTTGCCGATTTCTTCCACCACACAGGAGATGTGGCACATTCTCTTTACGAGCATGTCAGCTCTCCCGCGTGCACGGAACCAGACCCTGCGCATCCTGGGCCCCTCGTCTATCCTAAGCTCTTTGATGTAGAGCATGTCTTCGCCCAGCTTTTTATTGGCGTTAAGGGCGTTGGACGCCGCGGAGACGACTACCTTCTTGATAAGGCCGGCGCCCTTGTGAGGCATGTGGTCGAGAATGGCTACGGCTTCTGTATAGGGTTTTTCCCTCACAAGATCGGCGACGGGGCGAATCTTGTAGGGGGAACCCATGAGCCATTTAGCGGTGGCCCGGAATCCTTTCTTTTCAGTCATGGTCGAACCCCTATTTCTTCTCGGCTTTTTTGTCGCTGCCTGCATGACCGCGGAAAATGCGGGTAGGAGCGAACTCGCCGAGCTTATGACCGACCAGGTTCTCGGTCACATAGACCGGAACCCAAGTCTTGCCGTTATACACTGAGATAGTCTGTCCGACCATTTCAGGGATAATTGTAGAAGTCCTGGAAAAGGTCTTGACCATTTTCTTGTCCCCGGACTTGCTGCCTTCTGTCACTTTCTTGTACAGGCTCTTCTCGATGAAGGGCCCCTTCTTTACGGACCTTGACACGAGTATGCTCCTATCTCACTTGCGGCGCTTCGTAATGAAGCGACCCGAGGGCTTGTGGTTGTCCCGCGTCCTGTAACCCTTGGCCGGCTGGCCCCAGGGTGAGACGGGCTGCTTGTATCCCTTGCCTTTTCCCTCGCCGCCTCCATGCGGATGATCGACGGGGTTCATGACAGTGCCGCGGACGGTGGGTCTGATTCCTCTCCACCTGTTCCGTCCTGCCTTTCCTACCTGTTCGTTCATGTGCTCTTCGTTGCCCACCACACCAATAGTGGCGACGCATTTCTTGAACACCATGCGAAGCTCGCCCGATGGCAGCTTGAGCACGACGTAGTCGCCTTCCGAACCGGCGATAAGCGCGCTGGCCCCGGCCGAGCGAGCCATCTGCCCCCCCTTGCCCAGGGTAAGCTCTACGTTATGGACGGTGAAGCCGAGCGGTATGTTCTCCAGCGGAAGCGCGTTGCCCACATCCAGGCTAGCCTGGGGGCCGGACATTATCTTCTGTCCCACGGTGAGTCCCTTGGGGCAGATAATGTAACGCTTTTCGCCGTCGGCATAGTTGATGAGGGCTATGTTGGCGCTGCGGTTGGGATCGTACTCGATGGCCGCGACGGTGCCGGGAATTCCGAACTTGTCACGCTTGAAATCGATGATCCTGTACTTGCGCTTGTGCCCGCCTCCATGATGTCGCATGGAGATGCGGCCATTGGATGCCCTGCCGCCAGTGCTCGCCTTTCCCTTGGTAAGGGATTTTTCGGGATTGCTCTTGTTGGAGCTAATCTCATCGTTCACCACCTGGATTCGGTGGCGCAGACCAGGCGTTAACGGTCTGAAGGTCTTGATACCCATATGTTCCCCTTACTCGCTTAGGCGCCTTCGAATACGCGGATCGTCTCGCCCTTCTGAAGCTTGACGATGGCCTTCTTCCACTCGGCGGTCCTGCCAGGACGACCCCTCAAGCGCTTGGGCTTGGAGGCCACGTTGATAATCCTGCAGGAGACTGGATTGACCTTGAAGAGGGTCTTCACCGCCTCCATCACCATGATCTTGTCAGCGCGGGAATCGACCTTGAACACATAATGGCCGGTTTCGCGCATGATATTGCTCTTTTCGGAGAGCACCGGTTCGATCAAAATCGATTCGTAATCCATTGTC
>CAZHSK010000018.1:0-15063 GCA_964535235.1 uncultured Treponema sp.
ACTCAAGGAGGAATCGACATGAATGCTTATGAAAATTTGGCCAAGGCTGGGTATAAGCTTCCCGAAGTACCGCCCTTAGGCGGTTTGTATCAGCGCGTAAAACGAGTAGGCAACTTGGCTTTTGTGTCCGGCCAGGGCTGCACGGTCAAGGGCGTGCCTGTGTTTACCGGCAAGGTGGGAGCGGGTGTCAGCGTCGAGCAGGGACAGGAGGCCGCCAGGATATGCGTACTCAATGCCCTGGCTGTGCTGCACGACAGCTTAGGATCCCTGGACAAGGTGAAAAACGTGGTTAAGGTTTTAGGCTTTGTCGCCAGCGCTCCCGGGTTTAACAGCCAGCCTTCGGTAATCAACGGCTGTTCCCAGCTGCTGATCGATGTCTTTGGCGATGCCGGGCGTCATGCCCGTTCAGCCATTGGCACCAACGAGCTTCCGGGCGACATTCCCGTAGAGATCGAATTTATTTTTGAGGTTGAATAATCAATAAGAATTGACCGACCGCTGAAGGCCGGAAGGGAGCGAATAATGGATACTGTATTTGGTGATCTCAGAACAAAGGCCTTGAGGGCTAAAGGCATAATTGCTGTCATGGTGATCGACGATGCCAACGATGCGGTTCCCATCGCGCGAGCCTTGGTGAATGAAGGAATCACTGCGATGGAACTTACGCTACGTACTCCCGCAGCCATGGATGCTCTCAAGCGGATCGTCGCCGAGGTTCCCCAGATGCAAGCTGGAGTCGGCACTATTCTGACGCCGGCTCAGGTGCTGGAAGTGAAGGCGACCAAGGCAGATTTCGGCGTATCTCCCGGCTTTAACCGCCGAGTTGTCGAAAAAGCGATTGAAGCGGGGCTTCCCTTTGCCCCGGGCATTTCCACCGCATCGGAAATAGAGGCCGCCATCGAACTCGGCTGCCGTGTACTCAAATTCTTTCCCGCCGAGCCCATGGGCGGGCTCAAGTACCTGGAATCCGTCAACAATCCGTATAATTTCTTGGGGCTAGGATACATACCTTTAGGCGGCTTGAATGCGCAAAACCTTGTCTCCTGGCTGGAAAAGGACTACATCCTGGCCGTGGGCGGATCCTGGATCGCCCCCAAAAACCTCATCGCAAAAAAAGACTGGGATACCATAAAAGCCAACGCGGCCCAAGCCATGAAAATTTTCCACGAAGTGAGGGGGTAGGCCGCGATGAGCGAATTCGTAACCTTCGGCGAGATAATGAGCAGAATAGATGTCCCGTTTAAAAAGCGCTTCAGGCAGGCTTTTCCCGGCAGCGTCGATATCAGCTTCGCCGGCGCCGAGGCTAATGTGGCTGCATTTCTCGCTTTCTCAGGAAGGCAGGTCTCCTATGTCACCGCCCTGCCTAGCCATGAAATTGCCGATGCCTGCATGGGTCATTTGCGCAACGTCGGTATCGATACGAGCAAAATACTGAGAACAACCGAAGGGCGCTTAGGCTGCTTTTATGTGGAGGAAGGCGCCAACCAGAGGCCCAGCAAGGTAATCTACGACCGAAGTTATTCCGCGATCAGCCTTGCTCCGGCTGGATCCTATGATTGGGATGCGATTTTCAAGGATGCGCGCTGGTTCCACTTCACCGGCATTACAGCCGCATTGTCGGCTAACGCGGCCGAGGTTATGCTCCACGCGGCCCGGGAAGCGAAGAAACGCGGCCTTACGGTGTCCTGCGATCTCAATTTCCGCAAGAATCTTTGGCGATGGGAGCCGGGCACTGCCCCCGCAGCCTTGGCCAAGCGAATCATGACCCAGGCTTTGCCCTACGTGGACATACTCATCGGCAATGAGGAAGACGCTTCCGACGTGCTGGGGATAAATGCGGGCAACACCGATGTTACCGCCGGTTCGCTTCACATCCAAAGCTACCCTGACGTTGCGCGACAGATAGGAGCCCAGTTTCCCAACATCAAGAAAGTGGCATTCACTCTGCGCGAAAGTATTTCAGCCAGCCATAACCGCTGGGGCGCCATGCTTTACGATGTCGCGTCGGGCAAGGCCTGCTTCGGACCTGAAACCGCGGGAGCCTACAAACCCTACGAGATAACCGATATCGTGGATAGAGTGGGCGGCGGCGATTCCTTCTCGGCTGCCCTCATCTTCGCCCTCTCCAGTCCCGACCTGGCTGAAGATTCTGTCGCGGTGCGCTTTGCGGCGGCTGCCAGCTGCCTCAACCATTCCATCCGGGGCGACTTCAATTATTCAACGAAAGATGAGATTCTCTCGCTCATGAAGGGCGACGCGTCGGGCAGGGTCAAGCGCTAAACGCAGTAGCTGCAACGCGATAAAGCAAAAGGATAACAGGGAGCACGGGATTGCCAGGATACAATTCCTGTCAGTCCTGGAAATCCTGGATTTCTGTCTGACTTTCCTAAAATTTATTTCTTCACGATACTCGCGTCGGTTTTGAGGAAGTCGTCGCCTCAGAGCAAAAAGGAATCGTTCAACGTTGCCGCCAGCCCCTATCGAATGTATTCCAGGAGCATGAAGCGCAGGGTCTCGCTCCCGTCGGCCCGGCTAGTCGCGTGCAAGCCCGTTCCGCCCAATCGTCCAAGCCCTCTGACAGCCGCCAGATTGTCGGTGATCGGTTCCATGACATAGAGCGCTTCGCCGTTGTCCATGGTCAGCAAGCCCTCGACTTCGCGCAGCGTAAGCGCCGGAATCTCGTCCATTGCGACAGCAATGTCGGTTTTATCCGGATTGGATGCGGTCCAAGGACCGAGGCGGGCCTTCCATGCTGCCGAAAAGGGTTTCGGGGAGTAACGCTCGGCATAGATGCCTTCTTTGCCCTTTGAATGAACGATAATAAAGAAACTGCCCTTCGCTTCTACGAACTCGTAGGCCGCAGGGTCGTCGACCGACGATCTGAATAAGCCGTCCGACCAGGGATAGAGGATGCCGTTGTCCTTCAGGGAACTCAAGTCACCGGACTGGCCGAGTCTCTTCGCCAAGCCTCCCTCGGCTGGGGTCAAGAATTCGAAAAAGCCGCGATCATCGCTGACGTAGACCCCTGCCAAGTTCGCGAGCATAAGTTCCGGGAGCGCGATACGTTCGGGCAAAGGTGCTTGCGGGGCTTGGGGTTTTGTCATGCCTCGTTTGTTTTTCATTGCCAGAGTGAGCGTGCTCTTGGCGATTTTTTCGACAGCACCGCCGGCCCCGGTTGAGTTTCCTATGACGAAGACGGCCAAACCATGTTCGGGAAGTACTTCGAGGTGGCTCCTAAATGCCATGGTCGCGCCGTTGTGCCAGAACAGGGGACCTGCCCAGGCCAGCTCGCTGTCGGAGAGTATAAAGGAAAGCCCCATCGATAGGCCGCGGTCGAGAGGATTGCCGTCGTTCTGGGGCTCGAGCATTTTTCGGAAGGTTTCGGACCTCAGGATAGGCTCTTCGTCGATTGTTCCCTCGCCGAGGAGCATAGAAAGATATCTAGTCATCTGGTTTGCGCTGGCGACGATGGAGCCCGAAGCGGGTATGTTAATGTAGGTATCGGGGATTTCGGCTCCGTCGTCGTAGGGCTTTGAGAGTCGTTCCCACAGCTCCGGGTTGTTTTTATAGAACGAAGCCGGAGCCATGCCCAGGGAATCCAGAAAGCGCTGCGACCAGGAGGTGAAATCCTGTCCCGATGCCGCCTCGATGACTTTTACGAGGAGAGACACGGCGGTATTGGAGTATGACCAGCGATGTCCGGGAGGATAGCTTGCGTTGTCCTCAGCCAGCCAGGCAAGGAGGCGGTCATTGAAATCGGGGTTCGGAGCGATGGCAAAGCCGCCGTGGATGAGATCGCCTGGTATGCCTGAGTGGTGGTTCATCATGTCGCGCACAGTAATCGGCCGGTTGGGAGCAGCGAAGGATCGCGCGGGAGCTCCCATCTTGAATTCAGGAATGTAGTCCGTTATCGGCCGGTCGATGTCGAGTTTTCCCTGCTCGGCAAGCTGCATGACCATGATGCCGGTGAAGGTTTTCGATATCGATCCTATCTCGAACATGGTGTCGGCATCGGCCATCTTGTTGGCGGCGAGGTCGGCGAAACCGAAGCCTTCGGTCCAGGCTGCTCCGTCCCTATCCACCAGGGCTATGCTGATGCCCGCTATCGTGTCTTCGAGCATTGCTGCTTTTATCGCTGGACGGATTTCAGCCGCCACATCCTCCCAGCCCTGCTTGAGTACATTCTGGGCTCCGACCCCGGAGAGAATCGCCAAGAGTGACAGCGCGACCAGCGCCGCGCGAAATAATTTCGGTAGTCCAGTTGTTATGTTGCTTTTCATTGTTGCGTACCGCTCCTTTCTATTCAAACAAGGCTTTTATTTTCATCGCCGCGCCGTAGCAGGCTTTCTGCATCCCATACATGTCATCGAACTTGAGGTGGCTGCACACCATGATGATGGTGAAATCGCTTTCTGGATGGTGGCGGGCAACCGTGTAATACCCCATGATGCCGCCGTCATGACCGTAACCCAGTCCCTTGGGGTTTTCCGAGATTCCCAGTCCGTAGCCTGATGTCCCTTCCGGATTTGTCGGGAGCACTTCGCGCATACGAGCTGCGTTTACGGGTGTGACCCCGGCCTCGCCGCGCATGAGCGCGCGAATCCATGTGGCCAGCTCTGAAAAGGTTGAGACCATATTGCCTTCGGCATGTGCATAGGACGCGTTGTCCTCAGTTGTTTCTAAAACCTGCCCTTCCGCCGAAGAGTATCCCGGAAGGTAGGGGCTCCATGGCATACGGTCTTTCCCGGAGACTACCAGGTAGGTGGAGGAAAGACCCAAAGGCCGGATGAATTCCGCATACAGAAATTCGTGTAAGGCTTTGCCTGAAGCCCGCTCGATAATCTTGCCGAGCATGGAATAGCCGGTATTGGAATAGTGGTATTTCGCAGGCGGGGGGCCGTAGCTGAGCTGGCAGTTCGCCGCCACTGCAACAAGCTCGTCGATGCTAAAACTGTGTTCGGGGTCTTGTTCGTTCATCCAATCAATGTAGTTTCGCCCTGCGTACAGGTGGGTCGCTTCGGCTGGCACAGGGTCGTTGCCTACGTCGAAGACTCCGGCGCGATGCTGGAGAAGTTGGCGGATCGTTATCGCTTCCTTGTGGGGCACCGCATAGTCCGGGGTATCGGGAAGGTAAGGAATATTCCGTCCAGGCATGAGGGAAGTTACCTTGTCGTCGAGCCGCACCAGGCCCCGCTGCTCAAGAAGCATTATAGCCGCGGCAGTGGTTGTTTTGGTAACGCTGGCCGCTCTGAAGTGCCACTCCGGTTTCGCCCCGGACACCGTGCTGGCAAAAAAGTCCCCCGATGGGACGCGCACGAGGACGGATATGCCCCCCAGGTCTCCAGGGAGATTCATCGCGGTAACTGCTTCCTCAAGATAGACGCTAATTTGGTTTTCAATAGTCTGTCGGCTCTTGGATTGGAGAGTAGCCTGAGCCCAGAGCGATACGTTGACAGAAAATATCATCACGAGAACCAGCAAAGATAAAACCAGCCCTGAATGAAGACGACTGTACCGTCTTCGATTAGATGCAATAGGTTTTTCCATGATAGTGTCTCCTCCTTGCAAAGGGGGTCGGAGTGGGATCGCAACCGTAGCCAAAATAGTCTCATTCCGCAACTCTGAAGCCGCGATGCACGCTACAGCCAGGTTTGGCTCAATTGAATGAGCCTAACATTTTATAACACTATACATAATCGTACAACCTTGGAATTTTCCATGTATCATCCCAAAAAGCTATCCATGGAAGATGGCTTCAAGGCTTGTTGCGGACCACGAATTAAAGTTAGGATGAGCCCATGTTTTCAGCGCTTCAAAGTGTGCTTTCGGTAATCATCATGATAGGCCTGGGCTTTGTGTTGGCCAAGCGAGGCTGGTTCGAGGGCAAGTCATCCGCCCTCATTTCGCGGCTGGTGGTATCGGTAGCCCTGCCTGCGTACATGATCAACAATCTTTTAGGCGGTTATGACCGCCAGGGTCTTCTCTCCATGCTACCAGGCTTAGGCGTGCCCTTTGCCGCCATGATTTCGGGATTTATTCTGGCTTCTCTCCTGGCGGTGCTCATCCGGATACCCAAGGGGCGTCGGGGCACTTTCGCGTCCATGTTTTCTCTTTCCAATTCGATTTTTATAGGCTTGCCGGTGAACATGCTCCTCTTCGGGGACGAAAGCCTTCCCTTCGTGCTGCTCTACTATATTGCCAACACTACCTGCTTCTGGACTATTGGTACCTTTGGCATCGCCAACGACGGCTCACATCTTTCCGGGGGTCCCAAGCCTTCGCTGCTCTCCCTTTCTGGCCTCAAGCGGCTACTCTCGCCTCCCCTGGTGTCCTTCGTGGTGGCTGTGGTGCTTATCATGCTGGAAATCAAGTTGCCCAAGTGGGTAATGGATACGAGCAAGTACCTGGGCAATATGACCACACCGCTTTCCATGCTTTTTGTGGGGATTGTCGTCGCCCGGGTCGACTGGAAGAAGCTCCGCTTTGGCTTCGATATGCTCGTCCTGGTAGCTGGTCGCTTCGTCTTTACTCCGCTCATTATCTTTTTATTGGTGAGGGGCGGGGATTTTCCGATTTTAATGAAACAGGTCTTTGTAATCCAGGCCGCCATGCCCGCCATGACGCAGACGCCTATCCTGGCCGAGGCCTACAAGGCCGATTCTGAATACGCCGGCCTAGGCACTTCGCTGACCACGCTGCTCAGCCTGATTTCGATTCCCGTCTACATGGCTTTCGTGGGGAAGATGTTCTAGAACTCCCCATACTTAAGCGTGATTGTTCCGCCAGTCCCGGGTGCTAGAACCCTACCGTGTAGGCCAGTTGAAGCTTGTAGGCCCAGGCGGTCTTGTAGCTGACATCGAGTCCCGCTTGGAGGGAGCCTCCTTGCAGGTTATAGCGGAAGTAAGGGTTCATATCGAGTCCGATCAAGCCCCAGAAATCATCATCCCCGTAGGAAACTGATGCCCCAATGGTGTAGGGGGAATCGGGGAGGCTATATTCGGCGTTTATTTTTCCACCCCAACCTATTCCCAAGGTGCTTAATGCCAGGTCGGCAAAGGCTTTGAGGGGAACCGTACCAAGGCGGTAGGATGCATCCAGCAATAGTGCGTGGGTTTGGGCAACATCGCGGAATGTGTAGCCGAGGCTGACGCTGCCGTTTTCTACCGGGCTGAGGGTAAGGCCTATGGATGCCTCGCGGTCGCCCGCCGAGCTGGGCTCGAGGCGCAGGGATGTTTTAACGAGGATTTTCTCGGCGGGCGCCCACTGAAGCCCGAAATTGGTATTGGCCAGGGTGATATTAAGCCCCTGAGCCGCTACCGGCATGGGGAGAAATGCGCCAAGCGAAAGTTCCTTGACGGGAAAGACCTGGACGAGAAGCCCTGTCTGGGCATTGGCGATGCGCGTTGAAAATCCAGAGTAGTCGAAATTCTTGAGTCGATATTCATCGGAGAGAACCTTGCCCGCGGTGAGCCTGGCGAGTCCGTCGAAAAGCGTAAAGCCGCCGGAGTAATCGCGTAAGTAGATGGGGTAGAGTTTTCCATCCCCATCCCATTCTGCTGTCATGGTCCAGCTCACTTGGGGGCTCGCCCAGTTCATGCTCAGGGAATTGTAGAAGCCCTGAGCGGTGGCATAACCCATCCAGTTGGGTCCCAGGCTTGTGGTTCCGTCGCTGGAATAGAGGTTATAGACTCCCCGGTTCCACATGCTTAAAGAGGGAACGGGGTTTTGGGCGGCAAGAGGAAGGGCGAGGGCAAAAAGCGATACGGCGATAAAACTGAAGCTGAGGAGAAACCGCCCAGCGATGCGTCGATTCTTGGTTATCATGACGTTTCTCCTTACTGTGATACTATGTTGGAACTGTAGACGTTCCATCCATAGGCAGCCTTGTAGGCGCTCAAGCTGGCGGCCGGGACGCGTATGACGAGACCGGCGGGTACTGTATTTGTCGATGAATAGAATATGTCGGGAGCGATCGTCGGCGGGGTGAGGGCATCTACCTTCACTGTCGCCAGAGCGACACAATTATAGAAGGCGCCGCTTTCGATGGACTTTACGTTAGCCGGGATGGCGATCGATATGAGGGCAGTATCGTTGAACGCGTTGAAACCGATTGTGGTTAACGCTTCGGGAAGGGTGACAGCTGTGAAAGATCCTTTGCTCCCTTTGAAGGCGCTGGAACCTATACTGATAACGCTTGAAGGAATGGACACGCTAGTGAAGGTTCCGTAGGAAAAGCCCCAGCTTTCGATCGCGGTCACGGGTTTTCCTTGCCAGAATTCGGGAATCGTGACAGCGCCTTGGGCGGTGTTGTTGGACACGGTGTAGCCCGTGGAGTTAGCCCCGTAGAGAAGGCCTTCGGATGCCGCGATCCACTTGGCGTAGAGCGTGGTGTTCGCTGTCGGGTCGTAGGGGAAACTCACCTTGCTCGCGAAGGCTGAGTCGGAGTACCAGCCCTCCAGGGCATAACCTGAGCGCACGGAAATCGGCATGGACGATACCAAGGATGAGCTGAGGTCGGCCACGGCGGAGCCGCCGTTCTCCTCCCAAACTAGGCTGTAGGCTCCCATTTTTGAGAAGCTCAAAAGGAACTGGTCACAGCCTGTTGCAAGGATGACGCATAGTGCCATGACGGCGACGAGGGATTTTTTCATACCTATACACTCCAGTCTGCGGCCTACGTTTTGTACTTGAATCATCCTACAGCTTCGAATTCTCGTCAAGGCAAGCGCATTCGGCGGCAGCCTCGTTTTCGGTAAGGACTCGAGCCCAGGCAACTCGCGTTGCTATGCCGGAGGCGCCAGGACCTGTGGAAGCGAATTCGCCGAAGCCTCTGTACATGCGAGCTTCGGGCTTGTCCCAGTCGTCCCAGCCTTCGGGAAGTATGTGGTTTCCCATGTGGCAGCGGATAAAAACAGCCCTTCCCGTGTGCCTCCAGGGGCGTCCAAGGTAGGTGTCTGCGGCTTTGGCGCCTTGTGACGACTCCGATGGTAGTTCAGATGTCAGCGCGCAGTCCAGGAATACGAAGCCGGTTTTCTGACCGGGGTAGGTGGAGGGAGCGGCAATCCAGCCTCTGATTTCCTCGGGCGCTTGTCCGGAAGCTGGCGCTGCCGGGGATTGGGAAGCCAACCGCGGCAGGGACTTGATTTCGCAGGCTTCGAATACCGCCATGCTCGATCCGAAGATAAAATCCACATTTCCTTCTATGAGACAGTGCCGGTAGCGCTGGCGGAAGGGAAGTGCAGGCTGGTCTGTACCGAGGCCGGCGACGGGATGGATGAGGTTGATGCCCTTAGGCGGCGGGTTTTTGGGCAGGGGGCCTGTGCAGAGGGTGTCCTGCCTTGAGGTAATCCGGCAGTCTTCAACCATAAGGAGGTCCGAGTCGGCATAGAGGGCCACCGCCGGGCCGACAAGCCGCCCGTCGCCGGCCGAGTTTTCAATGGCAAGCCCCTGCAGGCTCACTCTTCTGGCTCCGACATAGACCGTATAGGAGTTGAATGTGCCCATGGGTTTGCCATCCGGCAGGAGTCACTTAGCGCTGTCGTCCCAGACTATCTTAGTACGGCCAGCCCCAGCGCCGCACAACGTTACGTTGGGCTGCCGTATCGCTAGTTTTTCCTTATAGGTGCCCGGACTGATAGTAATGCGGATTCGCTCATGTTCCTGGAGGCCTGTAGCGCCTAGACACTTGGCCATCCGCAACGCTTCTACCGCATCCAGGGCCTCGCCTATAGTCCTGAATTCGGCGGAACCGTCTGGCGATACGCGGAATGTCATGGCTATCGAGTCAGTGCAGTCGGATCGGGCGGCGGCGTTGAGCGACATTGTATTCATGTGCCGAAAACATGGCTCGCGATGTGGGCGTTCATTAGCACGCTCGAGTACTCGCGGCGCCCCGGATCGGCGCCGGCAGCCCCCGCCACGATGAAGAGGGGCGCCAGGTGTTCGCTGCGGGGGTGGCTTTCCAGGCCGCCCGGGGCGCGCTTCCACTGGGTGAGGGCGGCCCGGCGCTGTTCGGGGTCGCTCATCGCCACCGTTGCCGCCAGCCAGTCGTCAAACTGCCGCGAAGCCGACTCCACTGCCGGGCCCCCTGAAAAAAAGCCTCTCATGTTGTGGTAGCTCATCCCGCTTCCGATGATGAGGACGCCTTCGCTTCGCAGGGGTTCCAGGGCGGCGCCCAGGTTAAAGTGAGCAGCAGGATCTAGGCCTCGTATAAGCGACAGCTGAGCGACGGGAATTTTCGCCTCCGGAAATGACAGCATCATGGGGACGAAAGTGCCGTGGTCGTAGCCGCGTTCGAGCTCTCGTTTTGTTGTGATGCCTGCGCCGCCTGAGAGTTCCTCGATTCTGGCTGCCAGCTCGGGAGCCCCGGGAGCCGGCCACTGGAGAGAATAGGTGAATTCGGGGAAGCCATAGTAATCGTAGAGCATGCCGGGGCTCCGCCCGAAGTGAACCGCGGGCGGGGATTCCTCCCAGTGAGCGGAGATAACCAAGATAGAGGTTATGCGATTTTTAAAGCCTTCGCCTAATTCGACGAGATACTCTTTAAGGCGCTCGTAACCCACCTTGTCGTCGACGTCATTCTTAAGCACGTGCCACGGACCTCCGCCGTGGGGAAGGTAGACAACGGGAAGTTTATTAGAGTTACTCATAGTCATTGCTCCAATTCTCATACATTTAAAAGCTCTATATCGATGTTGTTTGCTGCAACATGGTAGCTGATATTTTCAATTTAAAATACACCAACCATTCGCCCTATCCTTTCCTTGCCCTGATTAATGCGCCAGCCGTCCCGGGCGTTGAAATAGAGGTACCAGCGGCCATCGGAATCGCGAAAGCGGCAGTCGCAGGCGTAGACGTGGGAGCGCGTCCAGCCCTCGTGGGGAGCAAGCAACGGCGAGTCGCCAATCTGCGACCAGGCAAGGCCGTCCTTGGAAGTCAGCAGGAAAATCGCCGATCGGGAGTTGCCCTTCGCGTCGCGGTAGATTTTATTCTGGAGGCCTATGTAGCCGTCTTCCATGGGCAGAACCTTGATTGAGCCCTGGCCAAGTACGTGTGTGTCGAATCCTGGCTCCCCTTGTTCGGGACGGGGCGCTGTTAGTGGTCTAGCGGGATAGTTAAAGGGGCCTCGAGGAGAGGCCCCGGTCGCCATGGCTAGGTGAAGGGGCTCGCAGAACCCGCAATCGTCGATCCATACGAGGGAGGCTGAAAAATATAATCGCCATTCCGCGCCAGCTTGAATCATGCAAGGATTGGAAACCGAAGCCCCCAACGCTTTATCCCGGGTCCAGTCTTTCTCCGGTGAAATAATCACGCTGTCCCGAGACCATGTCGCGAGATCCGAGCTTTCGGCCATGGCGATCTTCGAATTCCATTTAGGCCGTATGGGCAGAGCCGTGGCTACCAGCGCCAGGGGAGGGTAGGATTCGTAATAAAGGGCATAGCCGCTTTCAGGAAGAGGCCTGACAAAGGACCGCATGGCGTTTTTTCTCGCCATGCCCCGATGCTTCCAGGAGAGCCCGTCGGCTGAGGAATAGCGGTGGATACCGAAGGCCGAGTGGGCGAAGAGCTGCCAGTCGCCCTCGGGTGTTTCTTCGGGAAGGAGAAATCTGGGATCGGCTATGTTGTGAGTGATTCATTGGGGATCGATGAGGGGTTCCACGGGCTCGGTCCATCGGACGGACAGGAAATCGGCAATCTTCATGGTCGTCCCCTCGCAATGGGTGCTTGGCGATTCGGCTCCGTGGCGATAAGGTAGCGGGCGCATCCTGCGTACATTCTAGCTCGGATTATCCCGCGGCGATATTCCTGTGCATCCTGCGCATTCATGGCCTTTTGTCCGACTTCTCCATCCAACTCGCTTGCTCTGGCATGTCGGTCGCGGGCATTCCGGCATGAGTTGACGCCTGTAAGGCGCGAATGTATAAGTATACAAATAACGCTATATGAAGAAGGAGATCCCTATGGACAAAGCGCCGCTGGATTGGGGAAAACTGGCGTTTTCCTATATGAAAACCGACTATCGCTACATTTCCCGCTGGAAGGACGGCGCCTGGGATGCCGGTAGTCTTGTCACCGACAATCAGCTTTCGATTTCCGAGGGTTCCACAGCCCTGCATTACGGCCAGCAGTGCTTTGAAGGCCTCAAGGCATACACCCGCAAAGACGGGCACATTCAGCTTTTCCGGCCCGACCGCAATGCCGCCCGTATGCAGGCCACCTGCGACCGCATTCTCATGCCCCACGTGCCCACCGAGAAATTCATAGACGCCTGCGACCAGGTGGTCAAGGCTAACTGGAAGTGGGTGCCTCCTTACGGCCACGGCGCCACATTGTACCTGCGCCCCTTCGTGATCGGCGTGGGGGACAATATCGGCGTAAGCCCGGCCAAGGAATACATATTCTCGGTGTTCTGCATGCCCGTAGGACCGTATTTCAAGGGCGGCTTGTCGCCTGTCAATTTCATGGTCTCCGATTATGACCGGGCCGCGCCCAACGGTACTGGAGCGGCTAAAGTGGGCGGCAATTACGCCGGCAGCCTATTGCCCCATCAGATCGCGGCCAAGGCCGGCTATGCCGACTGCATTTATCTCGACCCCGCCACCCACACGAAGATCGAGGAAGTGGGAGCGGCCAACTTTTTCGGCATCACCAAGGACGGAACTTTCGTCACGCCCGTGTCGCCTTCGATACTGCCCTCCATCACTAAGTATTCCCTGCTCTATCTGGCCGGCAATCATTTCCACATGAAGACCGAAGAGCGGGACTGCTATATCGATAATATCGACGAATTCGCCGAAACCGGCGCATGCGGTACCGCAGCGGTAATTACGCCCATCGGCGGAATCTATCACAAGGGTAAGTTACACGTTTTCCACTCCGAAACCGAGGTAGGTCCTGTCACCAAGAAGTTGTACGAAACTTTAACCGGAATTCAGTACGGCGATCTCGAGGCTCCGGATGGATGGGTACATCTTGTAGATTAAATAAGGTCGCCTAACGTTAATTATTGAAGCCAATCCCAAGGGACTGCTTGGCAATTTTCGGTTATGGGATACAGGATTCCATCCCACTCTAAAATTTAAACTACTTCGGCTCCTCCTGTGCTTCGCCAATGGTAAAGCGCAGGTTGTGGACTGACCAATAATGAAGCTTTTCTAATTTCTCAAATCACGAGCGTTTCGAATAGCCTGCCCCGCAAAGGGGAATTAACAACAGAGCTAGAACTTGCCATGAAAAGCAGCCGCTTGCTTAAAGACCTAGGACGATAAATCATACCTGGTAATTATAACATTTAGTATTTAATATGAAAGATATATTTTTCATTGATCTTATATCCATTGACCGGTGTCAATTGACGAAATGGAATTTCGGTTTACAATAATCGATTACAGGAGGAATAATCATGAAAAGGTCTTTAGCGTTTTTCATTGTGGTAGCGCTCGCTGTAAGTCTTTCTTTCGCGGCGCCTTACAAGGCCGAGCTCAAAATTGCCAGCTCGACGTCCATTTCCCACACATATAACGTGGGAGCTCAGTACTTTGCCAAGTTGGTAACCGAACGAACCGGTGGCAGGATAACCTTCAAGTTCTATCCCGATGGCCAGCTGGGCAAGGGCGAGCGGGAACTGCTGGAAGCGATTCAGCAGGGCTCCATCGATATGTATGTAGGCTCCACCGGTCCGCTGGGAGGCTTCGCTCCCTCGGTTCAGGTATTGGATATTCCCTTCCTCTTCAGGGATTACGCCCATGTGGATAAGGTCTTGGATGGGTCCATCGGACAGGGGTTGCTGGCTGACCTGGATAAGGTTCAGATGAAGGGCCTGGCTTTCTGGGAGAACGGGTTCCGCAACTTGACCAACTCCAAGAAAGTGATCAAGACGCCGGAGGATGCAAAAGGTCTCAAGATCCGCACCATGGAAAACCCCGTACATATCCAGGCGTGGAAGACCGCTGGCGTAAATCCAACCCCCATGGCATGGGGAGAAGTATACGGCGCGCTTCAGCAGGGAGTAATCGACGGGCAGGAAAACCCCGTAGCGGTTATTCTTCAGGTTAAAGTCTACGAGGTACAGAAGCAGCTGGCGCTCACTCAGCATGTGTATTCTCCCGCGGTGCTCATCATGAGTTCCAAGCGCTGGAGCCAGTTGCCCAAGGAAGATCAGGAGCTTATCCTTCAGGCGGCGAAAGAGGGTGCTGTCTATCAGAGAAAGCTTGGGCGTGACAACGAAGAACTGATGCTCGCGGAGCTTCAGAAGAATGGCGTGACTGTTACCAGGGATGTCAACAAGGCAGCCTGGGTGGCGGCTATGAAACCCGCCTTCGACTCATTCTCGGCCCAGTTCGGCAAGGAGAAGATCGACGCTATTCTGAATACGAAATAGCATAGCGTCCTCACAACCTTAGGGTAGTAGATTTTTCACGTACCATCCGGGCTTCCCTGCGGGGAGGCCCGGATCTTATGCTATACAGGCGTACAAGGGTAAAGGCCGGGGCATGTAAGGAGGAAATGGTGTCATTTTTGCGTAAATGTAACGACGCGGTGGCCAAGGGAGCGAGCCTGCTACTGGTCATCTCAATGGCCATAATTGCCATCACAATTCCGATCACCGTTTTTTCCCGCTATGTGCTCAGAAATACTCCCATCTGGACCGACGAAACGGCATTGTTCTCACTGGTGTGGGCATCGATGATGGGTGCGGCGGTGGGATTGCGAAAGGGATATCAAGTAGGCATACGAACACTCATTGAAAAGGCTCCCAAGGCTTTAGGAGCATTTTTGGAGATCGTGGGCTTTCTTTTTATGTTTATTTTCCTGGGCGTCCTGGTGTATTTTGGGATTAAACAGACCATGTTCAACTCACGGCAACTCTCGGCCGCGATGCGGCTACCCATGGCAATTCCCTATGCGGCCTTGCCGGTGGGCTTCGCCATCATGTTCATATTCACCCTGGAAGAAGCGCTTTCTTTCCTGGCAAGGCTTCGCATATCCGGTTCAGGCACGGCTGTGAGTGCCTCCGCGTCTACTCAGGACCGAAAAAACTCCGGGGAGGCCTGAGATGTTCAT
>CAZHSK010000018.1:15163-18448 GCA_964535235.1 uncultured Treponema sp.
AGGAAATACCCCGTCCAGCCCAGGGCTAGCCTGAATGATGTAGCCCGGGGAACCTGGAAAGCCCTGCCCGCCATTTTCATGCCTGTTATCATTCTTGGCGGTATTCTAGGCGGTATTTTTACTCCCACCGAAGCGGCGGGCGTTGCGGTTGTCTATGCCTTCATTGTCGATTTTTTGCTGTATAAAAAACTCAAGTTTAACAAGCTCTTCGACATTTTTTTAAAGTCGGGACTGGAAACCGGGATGATCATGCTGCTCTTGGGGCTTTCCGAACCCTTCGCCTGGGTTGTGGCAGTGGAGCAGCTTCCTCAACAGATGGTGACATGGCTCAACCAGGCCCATGTCACTCCGCTCATCACGCTTATGCTCATGAATATCGGGCTGCTGTTATTAGGTATTCCCCTGGAGACGGCTCCTGCACTGACCATCGTGGTTCCAGTCCTGGCTCCCATGGCGGCCCAGTTGGGCATTGATCCCATACACCTGGGTGTTATTGTCTGTTTTAACCTTGTGCTGGGCTTGATCACGCCGCCGGTGGGCGGGGTTCTCTTTTCCATTTGCGGGATCACGGGGATGTCACTGGCAAGGCTCAGCAAGGCTATCTGGGGTCCCTTTGCCATTGCGCTTATCGTTCTCTTACTTATTACGTTCTTCCCCGGATTGAGCACTTTCCTGCCCAGAATTCTTATGGGCTAGGTTGTCGTTTTGATCTTTTTTAATGCTGGGGCGCTTCTGCCTGATTCTGCGGAGGATGCCCCATTTGTCTTTCTTGTACACGCTTCGAGGTACTCTTGTGGTGAAATACTTTAAGCCTCCCACGAGAAGGTGGAGGTAGTAGGTACCCACCCGCCAGACTAGAATCGCGCTCAAGGTGGCCGCTGGTTTGCCCGTGAGAGTTCCCAGGACGAGGAGATAGGTAGCCTCCGTGCTGCCAGAGGCTCCGGGGGTGGGTACGAAGAGAGACAAGAGGCCGCAGAGGCAGTAGGAGAGAAGAAAATCCTGGAATGGGGGGGTGGTGCCCGAAAGCACCACCAGGGGAATGTAGAGCGAGAGAGCCCATATTGTCTGTGTTATCGTGGTGCCCAGAATGTCCAGAACCATGAAAAAGGTATTGTGCTTCCAAAGAATCTTGAATCCGCTGCTCAGGTCTTGACTCCAGGCAGAAATTTTTTCAGCCCAGTGCGTATTCCTTGTAATCCGTGAAATGCCCCTCCCCAGCCTGGATTTTTCCAGCTTGAGGGCTAGCTTGCCAAGAAGGTGGGGATTGAGAAATCCCAGGGTCAGTACGATGGTCACAATTATGGTGACAACCATACCTGCCGAAAGCAGGTAAGCGCCTTTGCCCAGCCTGGCCATCATGCCGATGCCCCGGTGGAAGAAGAGGGCGATAATGATCAGCTGAACGATATTGCCTTCAATAAGTCTGGAAAAAACCACGTTCGAGGCTGTGGCGGCATCTATGCCGAGCTTGGAGAAATTGAGTACTTGGAACGGCTGGCCTCCCACTGAGCCGGGGGTGATGGAGGAGAAAAAGTGACCCAGGAGGTTATTAAAGAAGCTGTCCCTGAATGAAACCTTTATTTTGAATCGGTAAAAGATGAGCTTGAAGCGCAGGCTGTCTATGAAAAAGATGAGAAAGATCATCGCGAAAGGTAAAAGAACGAGGAGAAAGTTGGCTCGCGAGAGGGCTTCGGCGAGTTCCTGGGCATCCAGAAGCAGGCCTATGAGAACATTGATGCAAAGCCCGGCCAGTACCGCGACTAGAAAATGCTTAAGAAGCTTGCGATCTTCCTGGCTGGTTTTTCTAGTTTTTGGCGCTTCACCCATGCATGGAAATATACCTTCACCTATGCTAGCCTTTGCAAGAGGTACCACAGGGGGATAGCAATGAAGCACGTATCGAGCAAGCACATCCTAAGATCAGCGGTTATCATAGTTTTTTTACTGACTTCTCTCATCACCACAGGGGCAGAAGGCCTGGAGTTCACCCTGAATGGGGTAAGGTTCAACAACGCGCTATTGGGTTTTATTCCCGTACCACTAGGGGCCGATCTCGAGTTTGCCCTTCCTGTTGCTGACGATGGGCTCTTGCTTTCGTTTCGCCTCGCGGGAGGATATGAGGATAGGCTTATTTTGAGAAACGACAGCGATGGGAGTCATCTCGCTAAACCCGCCGCCTTTGATTCGAGCCTTCAGAAGCATTGGTTTCACTGGCCCAATGTGGAGGTGGATACGGGTCTTCTCTACAGACCCAGCCTCGATGCCGCCTGGCCAAGGGTGGAGGCCTTTGGCTTGGCCAGAGGCAGGTACGAGGGTAATTCGCCTTTGTTGGGCACAGCCCTCTTCCCCGATGCATCGGAACTTTTAGCGCTCTCCGGCCTGGCGGGCTTGCAGGTTTCCACCATTGAGAAAACCCCGCGGCGGCTAATAAGCGGATATGCCGGCGAGCTTTCGGCTGAGTGGGCTCCCAAGGCTTTGGGATTCCAGGGCGGCAGTGACTTTTTCAGGATATCGGCTAACATGGAAGGATATTTGCCCATTTTCAGCCAGGGAGATGATGACCTACAGGCTATATCGGCCTATGCCGGCGTCTATGCCACTGCCGACCTTGCATGGGGCGATACTATCCCCTTGTATGTGCTCACCAGCTTTGGTGGCAGGTATTTGCGCAGCGGACTGGGGACTTCGGTGCGCGGCTTTCAGCCCTGGGGCTACGAGGCAGCCACCAAGGCAGCCGCCTCGGCCGAACTAAGGCTTATCGGTCCTGGACTTTTCGGCATGGCCAACATCAGGCCAATCGCCTACCTATTCGGCGATGCGGGCCTTTTTTCCAGGCTCTATAGTAGTCCTGTCACTGACAAGGATGGCATTCTCTGTTCCACGGGGGGCGCCCTCGCGCTCAATATTCTCGACTTCGCGTACCTGGGACTCAGGGCAGGCCTGAAATTTCCCGGCGCCGACCCCTTGCATGATGCCTTTTATTTTACCGATAAGGAGAGGTTTTTTTGGGATGTCACCTTCATGCTTCATTTTTAACGGTGTAAATAATGTAAAAAAAGTTAAAAAAGTTTCGATATTTTAGGTTTTATATATTGCCAGATTTATATGTGCGGATGTAGTATTTCTCCTCGCCGGCCATTCGGCTCGGCGTACATTCAAAGGAGGAATACGAATGAACCGTAAATTCATCGCTATTCTTGTCGTCTTCGCAGCGCTCGGAAGCGTAGCATTCGCGCAGACTGCGACCAAGTATTTCGTTGCCCATCAGGGAGGCTACGTTGGGGC
>CAZHSK010000019.1:0-18217 GCA_964535235.1 uncultured Treponema sp.
AAACATCCTGGGCAAAACCGGTCATGCTCATGAACATTTATGCTTCCTTCTTCTTCAGGCGTTCGAGGACTGCCCTGCCCAATTTCCAATTGTCCCCAGCCCCCATGGTTATGAAGAGATCCCCGGGCTGGAGGGCCCTTGCAAGGGCATCTACAGCTTCCAGAGGTTTTTCCGAATAATGGATGAAGTTATTTGCGGCAGGCTCGTCAGGAGCCTGTTGCGCGAGCGGCTTCAGGTCAGGCCTTCTGGCACTGACCTTTTCCAGAATGCTCAATCCCGAAAGGCCTTCCACCGGTTTTTCCCTGGCCGATGCGTAGATGCCATGGAGAACTACGCAATCCGCTCTGTCTAGGCTGGCTGCGAATTCGTCCAGAAGGGCCGCGGTGCGCGAATAAGTATGGGACATAAAGTCCACCACCAGCCTGCGAGAAGGCCAGAAGGCCTTTATACCCTCTATCGTGGCTGCTAGGGCGCTGGGGTGATGTGCGTAATCATCCATGAACAACACAGCCCCTGCCTGGCCGATGATTTCCGACCGGCGCCGAGAACCGGAAAAGTTTAGCAGGGCTTCCCTCGCCTTTTCCCAATCCTTTACATCCAATGCACAGCCCTTCCAATCTCGCATTATATCTTCGGCCAGGGCCAGAGCCGCCACGGCATCCAGAACAAGGTGGGCTCCGGGAACTCTAAGTTCGAAAGCTTCGCTGCCGTCCCCAATGTAAAATATGCTCCTGCCTTCTTCCTGCTGTATGCCCTTAATTTTCCACTGTCCCTCCGCCTTCGTCCCGTAGGGAGCGAATCGCAGGTCCTGGCGCTGTTGCCGCAGCCGCGCAGCGGCTGCGGCTGCCCCTGGATCGTCCGCGCAGTACACCAAGAGCCCCTCAGGAGGCAACTTTTCCAAGTATTCGCAATAGGCCGTGAAAATCGATTCGTAGGTGGGGTAATAATCCTGATGATCGCTCTCGATGCTGGTCAGGATCAGGCGACGGGGTGAAAAGTGCAAAAAATGGCGACGGTATTCATCGGTTTCGGCGACAAAATATCTGTCCCCCGCCCTAAGGGTGCAGCTTCCTCCGAAGGAGGCCACAGCCGATCCGGCCAGTACCGTGGCGGGGCAACCAAGAGCGGCCAGGATACTTCCTGTCATGGCCGTCGTGGTAGTCTTTCCATGGACGCCGGATATTCCGGAAGAATCGCTTAATTCCGACAGGGCGCCCAAGGCCTGGGCAAAGCTGAACATGGGCAAGCCCTTGGCGGCGGCGGCAGCCATTTCTGGATTGTTCTCTGCGTTATACGCATCGGAATAGAGGACAAGATCTATATCATCCCCGATATGGATTGCATCGAAGGACTGGTGGGGAACCAGACCCAGGGCTGCCAGTACTGCATCGGTATAAAAACTGTCGGGAACGTCGCTTCCCGCGATCCGAGCACCCCGGGATGCGAATATCTCTGCCAAGGCCGCCATGCCCGTACCCTTGGCCCCGATGAAATACGCGTTCAAGTTCTGGAGAGTTTGGGGGAAATGCTGCGAAGACATGGGCTATTGTACGAAGAAATCCCGCGATGTAGCAAGCTCTGCTGAACTTCTCTAGATATGGAGGGAGAGTGAAAAACTGGCGACTGAATCGGGCTGAAGTTCCAGGTCCCAGCCGAAAAAAATCCTGGACCCCTGATACAGGACCTCCCCCTGTGCTTCCTCGGCAAAACCCTCCTGGGGACTGCCCTGCCTCAGCCTGAGGATATGGGGAGTATCGAGCCTGTCCATGCGATGTTCAATTCTTCCGTTAAAGAGTCGGTCCGAACGGATTTCTATCTTATCCCTTCCCTGGGAACTCAGAATATAAAGGGCTTGGCCGGAAAAGTCGACTTTCTCCTTTTTCCCATCTAACTCAAGCCGCTGTCGATCCATTTCGGCGATGAGCTCGAGCTCTTCCATAGCCCCCTGAGGCCTGAGGTTGAGTTCCAGGGCATAGCGGAGACAGAGTATTTGCTGGGATTTATTGCTGAGTTCCACATCCACGCTCACACAATGTTTTTGGAAGAGAAAGGCCTTGCGGAGAGCCATGGGCAAGCTGGCTTCATCCAGGGTAAGGTTAAAATCCCTGGAAAATATGATCTTCTGCTGACTCCGCTCCCTGTCGCTGCTCACATAGGTTTGCCCCTCGAGCCTGCCGAGCTCTTCCCCGAAATTCCCTGCCCTGAATAGTGTATCAGTGAAGCTGTGCCCCGAGTCTCCAATCTCTGCGGAAGGGAAAACGCAGCAATAGTTATGCTTGTTCCTGAAGCAATCCAGCTCGAATACAGAAGCACCCCTGGAATGGATATAACAATTCAAATCCCCGGCCTGGTAAAGAAATTCCTTTTCGCCATCGCAGTCTATGTCATCCACGATAATGCCGGGGTTGAAGCTCCCCTGCAGTCTTGTGGCTTTTTCGGCGTCTATGAGGGCTTTGTAGGCCTGCATCCTTACCTCGGGTCTGCGAAGACCTCCCATATACCCTTCCCAGTAGGCTTCCCCGTTTTGAGCCTTCCAGAGGTCCTCCTGGGCGCTTTTTTTTCTGGCCTTATCCCCCCGCAGGAGGGACATGAGGGAATGCACATGGTACATCTTGTCGTATAAATGCTTGCTGGCCGGCTGACTCAACACCAGATGCTTGGCGATGGAGGGAAAACAGAGGCTTTCTTCCCTGTCGCCGAGCCCGTCCAGGCAAGACCCCAGTCTATGGGAAGAACAGGACGAAAGATAGAAGAGTTGCAGATTCTTAAGCCCTTTCGCGTAACTCTGGGCCAGCACCGTCTCTATGTCCAGGCAGTTTTTCTGAAACCATGCAAAGGATTTTTCAAACATCACATCGGGGGATTCCAGGCCTGATGCTTCCCACATGCCTGGGATAGAATGACCGCTGGCCATGAGGGTATAAAGCTTGCAGCCAGGATGATCGACCATTACCTGCTCCAAGGCTTTTTCGAAGGAAAGTGGCTTGCCGAAGCTCTCGTCCAAATCGAAAACGGGAAATACGCAGAGAAGCTTTCTCTGCTCCTCGGTTACCACTGGATCACAATGCGCAAGGTCGATGATTCCCGCGGTGGCCAAGGTCTTGGCCGGCAAGAAGGAGTAGGAGAGGCCAGAATTTCTGAATACCAGAGGGAGGCCTGAGTCCCAGGAATACTCATAGAGCCAGCCACCGGAGGGTCTTCTTCCAAAAGTCTTGCGCAGATAGGTGGTGAGGAGCTCGATCTGGCCCACCTTGTCAGAGAGCTGGAGTATGGGAAAGAGAGGGCTGTAATAGCCCCCGCCCAAAAGCTCCACTTGTTTTCGCCCGGCCATCTCCTCTAAAAGGAGGATGAACTCCGGATGGTTTTCCTCTATCCATTGCAGGACAACCCCTGAGTAATAGACCACGGAAAATATGGCGGGAAATTTATAAAGACTTGAAAGAAAGGGTCTCCAGGATCGCTGGTAGCTTAGTTCGAATAGAGTATCTGCGGCACCATCCGGCATTGTGTTGTATGTTCCGAAAATTACCTTAGTGCCCTGCATGTATACTGTACCCTTGTAGATGATGTCGGAATTCTATACCACAAGTTCTGGCATGGGAAGGCGAGAAGCTCGAGAACCAAGAAATATGCTCTGCTTTTCCCCATCTGTCGGCCATTGCCTTACAAATAAACAATATTCCGTCTATGTATGACAAGGGATTTATCAAGATTCAAAACACTATAATACAGAAAAATATGGCGATACTTATGCCCAAAAGGCTTCCCGCTAAAACTTCCGGAAGGGTGTGGCCATGGACTTCCTTTACCGGATCGTATTTGACTACCGATTTCTCTTCTAGTTCCAAACCTAGTTTATTGAGCGCCTTGGACTGGAGCCCAGAGGATCGCCTCACACCCAGGGCGTCCCTAACCACCATAAGAGATATGAAGAGGGAGAGTATGAAAAGATTGGAGTAGCCTTCCGAGAGCAGGGTGGCCGTGCTTATGGCCAGGGCTACCGCAGAATGGCTCGAGGGCATGCCCCCGGTGCGCCAGAAGAAAATGATCATCGCCTCTTTGAAATCCTCTTCTTTCCTGGCCTTGGCCAAGGCTATGAGGGCTTTGATGAGCTGGGCAACCATGAGGCTGAAAAAAGCCGAGAGAAATATGGGGTTTGAGAAAAGCTTGGAAGTGTCCCGCATGACAGTATTCATCGCTCATCAAGTTTCCCTTTTGCCGACCTTCTCTGTCAATACGGGTAGCCTCTAGGAGCTCGGCATTTGTTGACCCCCCGGAAGCATCCGGCTACAATCCATCATGCAGTGGAACCTCAAGATGAAGCTAGGCGAGGACGACGACGGAAGGCGCCTGGACAGGGTGCTCAGAAAGGCCCTCAAGGACATCCCTCTCTCAGCCATCCACAAAGCATTGCGTAAAGGGGATATCCGAGTAGACGGGAAGAGGAGGAGTCCGGATTATCGCTGCAGTAAAGGCGAATCGCTGGAGTGCCGTATAGTCCATACCGAGGCTGCTCCTGGAGAGAAGTCTGCTGTTAGGAGTCCAAGTCTGGGAGCCTTGGATACTCCGGTGTATAGCGGAGTATTTCCCCCTCTAGATATTCTTTTAGAGCACAGCAAGCTTCTTTTCATTGCCAAACCCACAGGCCAGCTTGTCCACGGTGCCAAGGACAGTCTGGAAGCGCAGGTTAAAGACTACCTCAAGGACAGTCTTCCTGCTTCTCTCTCCTTTTTGCCCGGTCCCCTGCATCGCCTGGACAGAAATAGCTCAGGGGTACTTTGCTTTTCTAAAAGTCTTGAAGGAGCCACGGCCTTCAGTAAAGCCCTTAAGGCGGGCAAGATAGGCAAGCTCTATGTCGCCCTTGTGGAAGGCCGCCTGGAAGGCAGCTTCCGCTGGGACGATACGCTTACCCGCGATTCGAACACCCACAGGACAATGGTCTCCTCCGATCCAGGCCTGACAACAGATAAAACGTCTAAGCCTGCCTCCATGGACATCGAGACCCTGGCGGCAGAGTATTCATTCAGTCTAGTCCTTATACGGCTCCATACCGGTCGTACTCACCAAATTCGAGCCCAGGCGTCGTTTCACGGCTACCCCCTCGCAGGCGACATCAAGTACGGAGCCAAAAACCGGCACCACCGGTTTTTTCTTCACTCGCTGAGATTGGAGTTTACTACACCACTCCTGGAAGGCTTACCCACCGCGGTTGAGGCGCCCTTGCCGAAACTATTTTTAGAAATTATTCAAAAACGCTTTTCACTTGGCGCTGAAGAAGTATATTCAAAGATAAGGCAATCCAATCTTCCAGGAGGCTAATCCATGCCTGAAACCGTCATTCGACCTAAGGCAAAGTTCAAAATTCCCGAATTCAAGCTGAAGGGTCCCCTCATTCTCATACTCGTGATAGCCGTGGCGGTCATAGCAGTCCTATCCACCAGTTTTATCATTGTCGACCAGACTGAGAACGCCGTTATCACCACTTTCGGCAAATACTCCAAAACTGTGGGAGCCGGCCTTCATTACAAGCTGCCCTTTGGAATTCAGAAGTCCTTCATAGTACCCACCAAGGTAATACAGACCGAGACCTTCGGATTCAGAACCCTTAAAACCGGCTTTCAGACCCAATATTCAGAGCAGAAATTTCCCGATGAATCCACCATGCTCACCGGCGACCTCAATATTGTGGACGTGGAGTGGATCATCCAGTACAGGATTGTGGATCCCCAGGCCTGGCTCTTTAATGTGTACGACAAGCAGAAAACCATTCGCGACATGTCTCAGTCGGTCATGAACCGCCTGGTGGGCGACAGGCTCATTCTGGGCGTTATCGGCTCCGACCGCCAGACCATCCAGGACAACGCGGTTGTCATGATGAACGATGTATTCGACCAGTATGGTCTGGGCATCAAGGTAACCCAGGTTCAGCTCCAGAATATCGTTCCCCCCGCCGGGGTGCAGGACGCTTTTGAAGATGTCAACAAGGCCATCCAGGACATGAATCGCCTCATCAACGAGGGCAAGGAAGCCTACAATGCCGAAATACCCAAGGCCAAAGGGCAGGCGGACCAGCTTGTGGAGATAGCCCAGGGCTATTCAGCCGAGCGTGTGAACAAGGCCAAGGGCGATGTCGCTCGCTTCGATTCGGTGCTGGCCGAGTACCGGAAATCTCCTGACATCACCCGCAAGCGCATCTATTTCGAGATGATCGACGAGATTCTATCGGGCAACAACGACGTGGAGCTGATCGATAAAACCCTCGAAAACGTAATACCGCTGAAAATGCTAGGCGGAGCCCAGGAGCAGCCCAAATGAAAAAAACAATTATAGTGCTCGCGATAGTGGGCGTTATTGTGGCGGCGACCTTGGTGACGGGGCCTTTCTTCGTCCTCGACGAGGGTGAGCAGGCGGTGTTGGTGCGCTTTGGAAAAATAGTGAAGACCCATACAGAAGCGGGGTTAAAATTTAGGACTCCCTTTGTGGATATCGTCAATAAGTATCCTAAAAAGCTCATGTCATGGGACGGGGAAAAGCAGCGCGTTCCCACAAAGGAAAACCAGTTTATCTGGGTAGATGCCACAGCCCGCTGGAGGATTGCCGATCTGACAAAATTCTACGAATCGGTGACGACAATAGACAATGCCTACGGCCGCTTGGACGATGTAATCGATTCCGCGGTGCGCACGGTTATCTCCTCCAACTATCTGCGGGAGGCGGTGAGGGATTCGGACGAAATACTTAAAACCAAGGTGGTGGAGACATTCCAAACCGGGGACGCCCTGGGCCCATCCTCCCTGGATGAGCTCACCGTATCTCAAGCCCAGTATGAAAAGATCGAAAAGGGAAGAAGGGTCCTCTCCAATGAGATGATAGCCATCGTATCTTCCATAGTGCCCGAGTTCGGCATAGAAATAATCGATATCATACCCAGGCAGATCAAATATTCAGACGAACTCACCGACAGCGTCTATCAGCGGATGATCAAAGAGCGCAACCAGATAGCCCAGGCCTTCCGCTCGTACGGCGAGGGAAAGAAGGCCGAATGGCTGGGCAAGCTGGAAAACGAGAGGCGATCGGTCCTCTCCTCGGCCTACGCGAAGTCGGAAACCCTCAAGGGTACCGCTGATGCCGAGGCCACCAAGATCTACGCCGAAGCCTATGGGAAGGATCCCTCGTTCTTCGAGTTCTGGAAGGCCATGGAGTCCTACAAGGCCACTATTCCCGGACTCAAGAAGACCCTGTCCACCGACATGGACTATTTCAAGTACCTCTACAGCCCCAGAGGCAGATAGGGCAGAACGCTCGAGTATCGAGAGCTTGCAGCGCCTCGGGGGCAGGTGGAGCCGGCGCGAACTACAGCGAGGAAAGGGAGGCCCTGACCTTGGGGGCGAGGCCCTCCCCTTCCCGCCTTAGCTCCAGAAGGGCGTGATAGCCCAGGGCGCAGGGTCCTGGATTGATCACCAAGGTGCCGTCCTCCAGGGATACGCAACGCGACTCGTGGATGTGGCCACAGATCCATACATCCGGGCAGTATCTCCCCATGAAGCGGGAAAAGGTCTTACTGCCCACGTGCATCCCTCCGTGGATGTCGGCGTTGGTGCCATAGGGCGGAGAATGGGTAACAACGATAAGGGGTCTTGTTCTTGGGCGAGTTCCTGCTTTTTTTTCTGCGGCATCCAAACTGGGTCCCAGGGCGGCCTCCAGTTCGCTTTCGCTTCGCTCGAAGCTGGTTATTCCCGCTCTGCGAAGGCCACCTCCCGCCCCTAGGGCAATAAAGTTTTCGGATTCAAACGCCTGGGATTCCAGGTCCAGTCCCGCGGCGGAAAGGTAGCGCCGAGCCGATAGGGTATCGCAGTTCCCCGAAATCGCACGGAGGCCCAGGGCTCCACAATGGGGCTGTACCGCATCCATAACTGCCCTGGCGTTTTCGGCATTTCCAAAGTTCGTGATGTCGCCTGCGATTAGTATTCCATGAATGCCGTGGTAACGGGCCGCCAAGGCCATGGCCACCTCTGCATGGCCATGGATGTCCGAAAGCACTAGAAAGTTGTATGTGCTGTGGCTCATGAATCACAATTAGCGCCTAAAATCGCCGGGCAGTCAACGCCACAGCAGGGCATGCAGCCCAGGCGCCCCCTTGAAATTAAGCCCGATTACGGGGAGTATTCCTTTCGTGATAACAGTACAAGAATTGGCGCTCGGCTTCGGCGAGCGCAGCCTCTTCAAGGATGTCAATCTCAAATTTACCCCAGGCAACTGCTACGGAGTAATCGGCGCCAACGGAGCAGGCAAAACCACCTTTTTGCGCATTCTATCCGGGGAAATAAGCCACGACCGGGGCGAGATTCAAATCTCCAAGGGCTCCCGGATGGCCGTCCTCAAGCAGGATCATTTTGCCTTCGAGAACTTTCGACTTTTAGACACGGTTATCATGGGCTTTGAACAGCTCCATGCCATCTCCCGAGAAAGGGAAGCCATCTACGCCAAGGAGGACTTCACCGAAGCGGACGGTATTAGAGCCAGCGAACTTGAGGCGGAATTCGCCGAGTTGGGCGGCTGGGAGGCAGAGGCGCAGGCTTCCATCCTCCTCTCAGGTCTTGGTGTTCCCGAGACATACCACGAGTCCCTCATGAAGGAGGTTGATGAATCCTTCAAGGTGAGAGTGCTTCTCGCCCAGGCTCTCTTCGGAAACCCCGACATCCTCCTCCTGGATGAACCCACCAACGGCCTGGACCTCGAGTCCATACGCTGGCTGGAGGAATTCCTCATAGAATTCCCCAACATAGTCATCGTCGTCTCCCACGACAGGCACTTTCTCAATGCCGTCTGCACCCACATCTGTGACATAGACTTCGGCCACATACGGATGTATTCGGGCAACTACGATTTCTGGTACAGGATGAACAAGATACTCGTGCAACAGCAGAAGGATGAAAAGCGCCGCAAGGAAGACAAGGCCCGGGACTTGAAAGAGTTCATTCAGCGCTTTGCATCCAATGCCTCCAAATCCCGGCAGGCTACGTCCAGAAAGAAGATTCTGGAAAAGCTCCAATTGGACGATATCGTTCCCTCATCCCGCCGCTTCCCCTATGTCAGTTTCAAACCCTCCAGGGATATAGGCAACAATGTCCTGAAGATCGTCAATCTACGGTGTGGGGCCGATGAAGGTTCCGCAGTCAGGAATTTTTCTCTCTCGGTGAACAAGAACGATAAAATTGCCTTCGTGGGACGTGAGCATGTATCCAAATCCGCACTTTTTTCCGTATTAGCAGGTGAGCTCGAGGCTGAAAGCGGAGATATCTACTGGGGCCAGACGGTGGAAAAGTCCTACTTCCCCAAGGATTCAGCCGCCCTCTTCAATTATGACATGAGCATCGTGGACTGGCTGAAACAATATACGGAATCGGAGGACGACACCTACATCCGCTCTTTCCTGGGCAGGATGCTCTTCTCAGGCGATGAGGCCCTGAAACCCGTGAGGGTTCTGTCAGGAGGCGAGAGAGTGCGCTGCATGCTCTCGCGAATGATGCTCTCGGGCTCCAACTTCCTTATCATGGACGAGCCAACCAATCACCTGGACCTGGAGGCCATCACCGCCCTCAATGACGGGCTCATCGAGTTCCCCGGGGCCCTCCTTTTCGCCAGCCATGACCACGAGTTTGTCGACTCCATCGCCAACAGAATTGTCGAGCTTTGCCCGGGCGGGGTGATAGACCGCTACATGGGATTCGACGACTATCTCGCCGATGCCCAGGTAAAGGAACTGCGGGACGAGTATTACCACGGGCACGTGATCGCCGAGATCTAAACAGCCAACATTCGTTGACGGAGTGCCTAGCCCGTCATATACTCATTCCCAGGCGCCATAAGGCGTCATACTCACACGGAGGCACTCATGAAACGATGTACCCGCCTTTTTATTCTCGCCGGCTTGATCCTCTTCACCGCCGCCAGCCTTTTTGCCCAGCCCAGCTCCCGCCTGCTCACCGATGCAACCGGCATCGATGACAGATCCTTCAACCAGGCAGCCTGGAAGGGCATTCTGGACTTCTACGGAGACAGCTGGACCAAGATGAGCAAGAGGGGCAAGTTCTACGATGTACTCACAGCCCAGACCCAGGACATGTACATACCCAACCTCATGCAGGCATCGGATGAAAAATACGACCTCATCATCGTCACCGGCTTCACGTGGTCGGATGCCCTCATAGAAGTGGCGCCCAAGTATGCCAAGCAGAAGTACCTGATAGTGGACGTGGACTGGGTGGGTCAGCCCAATGTCATGGAAGCCGTCTATGCCGAGCATGAGGGTTCCTACCTGGTAGGCGTCGCCGTAGCGCTCAAGGCTATCGAGGACAAGATCGCCAATCCCAAATTCGGATTTATCGGCGGCATCCCCAGCCCCACTATCACCAAGTTTGAAGTAGGCTTCATCCAGGGCGTACGCTCTGTCCTGCCCAAGGCCGAATTCGTGGATTATTATGCCAATGATTGGGGCAAGCCCGAACTGGCCAAGGCCCAGGCCAAGAACTGGTACGACTCAGGCGTGTACGCCATATTCTCCGCCGCCGGCGGCACCGGCAACGGCACCATAGCCCAGGCCAAGGAATACAGGGTCCAGGGCAAGAACGTGTGGGCCATCGGCGTGGACTCGGACCAGTATCAGGACGGGATTTATTCAGGCACCAAGTCCGCAGTTCTTACTTCCATGCTAAAGCGCGTCGAAACCTCCACCCTCGTAGCCCTGAAGGCCGTCCAGGCCGGCACCTTCAAAGGCGGCGTGGTTACCTTCGATGCCAAGAATGAGGGCGTTGGATTCTCCACCACCAATCCCGAGCTAAGCAAAGCCATCGTGACCAAGGTGGAGGCTGTAAAAAAGGACATCATCGCCGGAAAGGTGAAGATTGCCCCAACCTATGCCGAAGCCAAGGCCAAGGGTCTCGTGCCCTCCAATCTCCAGGCCAGCGACAACTGATAAGCTAAAAATCTTCAGCAACCCAGGCCTTTCCTTCCCCCAGGGAAGGAAAGGCCTTTTCCGATTTGGACGGTATAAATGCCAGAGTACGCCATAGAAATGCTCGATATCACCAAGGCCTTCCCCGGCGTCATCGCCAACGACGGAGTGACGCTTAGGGTCCTCAACAACGAAATCCATGCCATCCTCGGCGAAAACGGGGCAGGTAAATCCACGCTCATGTCCATTCTCTTCGGTCTCTACGATGCCGACTCGGGTACTATAAAAGTGCGGGGACAGGAAGTGGACATACGAGACCCCAATCAGGCGACCGAGCTGGGAATAGGCATGGTGCACCAGCACTTCAAGCTCGTTCACAATTATTCGATCACCGAAAACATCATATTGGGCAAGGAACCCCGAACAAAAACCGGGGATGTGGACCTGAAGTCAGCTGAAAAGCGGGTTGGCGAGCTGTCTGCCCGCTATGGACTGGACGTAGACCCCAAGGCATTGGTGGAGTCGATATCAGTAGGAATGCAGCAGCGGGTGGAGATTCTCAAGATTCTTTACCGTAACGCCGAGATTCTCATATTCGATGAGCCCACAGCCGTGCTCACGCCACAGGAAGTGGACGAGCTCCTCCTCATATTCAAGCGGCTTAAGGCCGAGGGGAAAACCATCATACTTATAACCCACAAGCTCAAGGAGATAAAGGAAGCGGCAGAACGCTGCACTATCTTGAGAAGAGGCCGCTGCATCGGTACCGTGGATGTAAAGGAAAGCAGCGAAGAGAAAATGGCCGAGATGATGGTGGGCAGATCCGTAAAATTCAGAACCGAAAAATCCCCGGCCAAGCCTGGGATGGTGATCCTGGACATTCAGAATCTTTATGTGCGCAAGAGCAAAAGTCTCTACGCGGTGCAGAATCTCTCATTGTCCGTCCGGGCGGGAGAGATAGTAGGCATAGCTGGCGTGGATGGAAACGGTCAGAGCGAGCTTGTGGCGGCCATCGCGGGCATGCTTCCCGTGGAAAAAGGCAGCATATTTCTCTCCGGCCGAGACATTAGCAAGCTGGGCATCCATGAAAGGATCGAGGCTGGCATAGGACATGTTCCCGAAGACAGACAGCGTTTCGGACTGGTGCCCGATTTCAGGATGGACGAGAATCTCGTGCTCAAGAGCTATTCCAAGCCTCCTTTTTCCTCTAAAGGAGGTATTCTCAACATGGCTGCCATAGCCGACTACGGCAAGAAGCTGATCGCAGGCTACGATATCAGGGCTGGGAGAGGACCGGCCACCAAGGCAGGCTCCATGTCGGGCGGAAACCAGCAGAAGGTGATTATCGCCAGGGAGATAGAGCTATCCCCCGAACTACTCCTGGTAGCCCAACCCACCAGGGGACTGGATGTGGGAGCCATAGAAACCATCCACTCCAGACTCATCGCAGAAAGGGATAAGGGCAAGGCAATTTTACTGGTTTCCTTCGAACTGGACGAGATCATCAACCTCTGCGACCGCATCGCCGCTATTTCAAAAGGTGAAATAGTGGGCATAGTCGATGCCGAACATGCCGACGAAAGGGACATAGGAGCCATGATGGCCGGTTTCAAAACGACAAAGGGCAGAAGCCCGAGGGAGGGCAAATGAAGCAGCCAAGCACCTCAACCCCCGGTCTTCTGGACAGACTCCTCGCCTCAGACAAGGCTGTGTCTATCAGTGTCGTGATCCTGGGATTTCTTTGCGGAACCTTACTGGTGATAACTGTGGGACGCAATCCGGCGGGCATGTACAGCGCCATGCTCCAGACGCTCACGGGGCTGGATATTACCAGGGGCACCTGGAACATCCGCTATGTAGGCGAGTGGCTTAACGCCAGCCTCCCCTTGATACTCTGCGGCCTATCCATGGCCTTCGCGGCCAGGACGGGCCTCTTTAACATAGGCGCCGAAGGTCAGTACATGGTAGGCCTCACCGCCGCCCAGTTTGTGGCTCTTTTTGGACCTCAAATTTCGGGGTTGCATTGGATACTCGCCCTCCTGGCGGCGGCCATCGCTGGGGGTCTCTGGGGAGGCATCGTGGGCTGGCTCAAGGCCAAATTCGCGGTATCCGAAGTGGTAGCCACCATCATGCTCAATTACGTGGCCTTCTTCGCTTCTCGCTGGCTCACCATGCTCATACCAGGTTCCAACACCTACCGCACTCCCAGCTTCCCCGCGACGGCGAGGCTAACAAACCCCCTCCTCAGCCAGCTTACCAACGGCTCCCGGCTCAACCTGGGCATCTTTATCGCACTCATTTCCTGCCTCGTCTTCTGGTTCATCATAGAAAAAACAAGACTAGGCTTTGAGTTGCGGGCCACAGGTCTTAACAGAGACGCGGCTCGCTATGCGGGCATTGGGGTTATGAAAGGCATAACCACCTCTATGATCGTAGCCGGTGCATTCGCCGGCCTGGCAGGAGCCGTGGTAGCCCTGGGATCCTTCAGTTATGGACGGGTTCTGGGGGGAAATGACAATTACGGGTTCAATGGCATCGCGGTAGCCCTGGTGGGCAACAGCACAGCAGGGGGCACGCTCATCGCAGGACTCCTTTTTGGTATGCTGGCTTCAGCCCAGCCCCTCATGCAATCCAGGCAAATCCCCAAGGAGGTTACCTGGATAATCTCCGGACTGGTCGTCATCTTCATTTCTCTCAGGGCAGCCTTCCGCATCGTGCTGGACAAAAGGGCTAAGAAGCGCGCGGCCGCCCTAAGGGAGCGTATCGATGAATGACCTCATACGAATGATCCCCTCGATACTCATGATAGTCTCCCCCATCTTGATTTCCGCCATCGGGGGCATGATCTGCGAAAAAGCCGGCGTGGTGAACATAGCACTGGAAGGGCTGATGGGTATTGGGGCATTTACCGCGGCCACTGTTCACGTCTTTATCGAAGGGGCCACTCCCCTATCCGTATGGATCGCAATCCTGGCAGGCGGTATTACCGGCCTTGTCGTCTCCCTGATACATGCCTATGCATCCATATCTCTCAACGCCAATCAGGTAATATCAGGCACAGGTATCAACCTCCTGGCCACAGGCGGGACTACCTTCCTCGCCCAGGTAATCTTCAGTATGGAACGCACCGAACCCTTCAAGCTGGGCATGATGCCAGGTGTCGCGGGGATCTACCCTACAGCATGGATAGCACTGGCTATCGTAATCGTCTCCTGGTATCTTTTGTATAAACGTCCCTTTGGACTTCGCCTGCGCGCCTGTGGGGAGCATCCCCAGGCGGCGGCCTCGGCCGGCATAGACGTGCGAAAAATGCGCTATATCGCCGTTCTTGCCTCGGGTTTCCTGGCCGGCGTTGCAGGCTCCTGCCTCGTGCTCACCCAGACGATCCAGTACACGGTGAATACCATCAACGGCGCGGGGTTTATCGCCCTCGCCGCCGTATCCTTCGGTCGCTGGCTACCCAAGGGCGTCACCGGAGCTTCCCTGCTCTTTGGAACGGCGGTGGCCTTAGCCATCTACATGGTCAACATCGAAAGCCTCCGCTTTCTCCCTTCGGAATTTTTCAGCATTCTCCCCTATGTAATCACCCTGGTAACCCTGGTGCTATTCTCTGGTAGAGATTATGCTCCTCGGGCATCAGGACAGCCTTACGAGCGCGGCGGCAATTGAACAAGGAGTTTTTATGGATCATTCACTGCAGAAAAAACGACAGCTGGAACATTTTTCCTCCGGAACCCCTCACAATGCGGCCCAAAAAGGCCAGATAGCTCCCTTCGTCCTCATGCCCGGCGATCCTTTGAGGGCAAAATACCTCGCCGAAACCAGGCTCAAGAACGTGCAGCAGGTCACCGACGTACGCAACATGTTCGGCTATACCGGCACATGGCAGGGCAAAGAAGTAAGCGTCATGGCCTCGGGCATGGGCGCCCCCTCCATGGGCATCTATTCCTTCGAGCTCTTCTCCTTCTACGGAGTTGAGTACATTGTGCGTATTGGTACCTGCGGAGGCATGATAGCCGATATCGACGTAGGCGACCTGGTCATCGCCATGACAGCCTCCACCGATTCCAACTACGCCCATCAATATAGACTGAATGGCAACTTCTCTCCCTGCGCGAACTATCCTCTTTTGGAAAAAGCCGTGTCTTCAGCCAAAGCCAGAAACATAAAGCATTGGGTGGGCGGTATTTTCTCTTCAGATATCTTTTCCCTCTATTCGGCCCTGCCCGAAGAAGAAGGCTGGGAGCGCTGGGCCTCCATGGGATGCGGAGCCACGGACATGGAGTGCTTTGCCCTTTACTGCAACGCCGCCCATCTACGTAAGAAGGCTCTCTCCCTCCTCACCTGCTCGGATTCCAACATTTCCCGCAAGGAGATGAGCCCCCAGCAGCGCCAGACTTCGCTCAATTCAATGTTCGATGTGGCCCTCGACTTGGTCTGAGTTCGCCGTCATGAATGAATCGGCTAAGGCTGCGGAATTCCTCGGCCTCCTGGAGCGCAGGTATGCTTGCAAACGTTTTTCTTCTTCTTACGAACCCGGCAAGGACACTATTTCATACATCCTGGAGTGCGGAAGACTTTCGCCCTCCTCGTTCGGCCTCGAACCCTGGCGTTTCGTGGTGTTTTCAGGCGCGGAGAAAATGAAATCACTAGGCGAAATCTGCTTCAGCCAGGAAGCTGTCTCCAGCGCCACCTTCGCAGTGGCTATACTGGTGCTCCGGGGCGAATCCTTCAAGCCCGACTCTGAGTTTGTCAGGGCAAGGTCTGAGCGCTTCCCTGGCGGATATAAGGTCTTCAGGCCCGACTACCAGCCCTACCACGAATTCTTGGAATCGGTGGGCAGGACAGAACACTGGGCCAGAGCCCAGAGCTACATCGCGGCATCCTTCATGATGGCGGGGGCTGCGGCGATAGAGTTGGATTCCTGTCCCATAGAGGGCTTCGACGAATCGGCATTGCTCCGTTTCTTGGGCAAGGACGAAAACCAGTGGATGCCGGGTATAGTCGTCGTGTTCGGTAAAAGGGACGAGGATATCAGGCAGAAAATAAGGGAATCAATGGAAAACCTGACAGAGTTTATTTAAAAGGCTTATTTAAGCGCGACCACCCTGCAGAACCTCTTTTTCCCCGCCCTGAGAAGGAGTTCCGAGTCCTTATCCAGCCTGTCGCTGCCTACGAGGTAGGCCGGGTCGCCAATGGCTTCTAATTCCCCGCCGCCCTGACCTGAGAGGAATGCTCCGCCCTGCTGTACCAGGCGGTGCGCTTCGCTCTTGGTGGCAGCCAGGCCTGCGTCGGCGAAGAGATCCAGAATTCCGTAGCCGGCCTCGAATTTTGCCCTCTCCAGCTGGATCGTGGGCATGGCGCTCTTGTCGCCCGAGCCGCCAAAGGCGGCTCGGGCTCCCGAAAGCGCCTTATCCGCTTCTTCCTTGCCGTGTATCATGGCCGTCACTTCCCAGGCCAGACGCTCCTTAGCCGCGTTTATAGCCGCTTCCTTGCCTGCGGCAAGCCTCCGGCATTCCTCCACTGGCAAGAAGGTGAACATGAGGAGGAAGCGCTCCAAGTCGGCATCCTGTACATTGCGCCAATATTGGAAGAACTCGTAGGGGCTGGTCATCTGGGGATCCAGGAAGAGGGCTCCCTTCTCGGTTTTGCCCATCTTCTTGCCGTCGCTGGTGGTTACCAGGGGGAAGGTAAGTCCGAAACATTCGGCCCCCTCTACCCTTCTGATGAGCTCGATGCCCGCCACTATATTGCCCCACTGATCGTCCCCGCCCACCTGGAGCCTGCAGCCGTGCCGCTTGTAGAGCTGGAGGTAGTCGTAGCTCTGGAGAAGCTGGTAATTGAATTCGATAAAGGAAAGGCCTGTCTCCAGCCTCATCTTGTAGGATTCGAAGGAAAGCATCCTGTTTACCGAGAAGTGCCTGCCTATATCCCTCAGGAAATCGATGTAGTTGAGGTTGGCCAACCAGTCCTTGTTGTTGGCCGAGTAGAGGGTCTTGCCGTCGAATTTGAGAAAGCTGTCCAGCTGCTTGAGGAAGCGGGATGCGTTGGCGTCGATTTCCTCGTAGCTGATTATCTGCCGCATGGTGGTCTTGCCCGAGGGATCGCCGATCCGAGCCGTGCCGCCGCCCATGAGGACAATGGCGTTATGCCCGGCCTCGTGCAAATGCCGCATGGCGAAGTAGGGAACCATGTGACCGATATGAAGTGAAGGACCCGTGGGATCACAGCCCTCATAGAGGGTTATCGGCCCCTCATCCATCACCTTGGACAGGCCTTCCAGGTCTGTGCACTGCTGTATAAAACCGCGGGTTTGTAGGGTTTCCAGAGCCTTGTTCATGATTCTCCTCGCTTTCCTAAGGCAGTATAGCGGCAATTGTGGTTTTTTCTCAATATATCGGGGCTATTTTCATCCTGCAGGCGCAAATAATATTTTATTTTTCCCGCCGCATGTGGTATTATTACTGTGATTGGGGCTTCAGCCAACTAATCCACTGGTTTTCCGCCGGCGGAGAGAAGGTTACGGCCTCATAAAGAGTCATTCCCAAGGAGAAGAACATGGCGACAAACGGAACCGCGATGACGAAAGCCCAGCTGGTCACCGCCCTTGCAGAGAAGACGAGCATGACAAAGAAAGACGTGAAAGGCTTCATGGATGCCCTGTCCGAAGTGGCATACAAGGAAGTTAAAAAGAACAAGAAGTTTACCCTTCCCGGATTCGGGATTCTCAAGCTTGCGAAGCGCAAGGCCCGCACCGGAAGAAATCCCGCCACCGGCGAAGCTATCAAGATCCCGGCCAAGACAGCGGTGAAGTTCACCGTATCCAAGGCCTGCAAGGAAGGGGTCCTCGGCAAATAAGGGGGCCAAAAAAGCCGCGGTAGTGTACCGCGGCTTTTTTTTCTGATTTCTTTTCAGCGCTCCATGTCTTGAAATAGATGGTGGATTTTTGTGCCTGTTTCTACGGCGAGGATTTCCGCCATAATGGAGAGCGCTATCTCTTCCGGTGTTTCGGCTCCTATGTCTATGCCCACAGGAGCGTGTATTTGTTTATGCTGCGCTGTCTTCGCATTTAGGTTTAATTCTGACATCATTTTCTTGACCTTGGCCCTGGAACCCAGAATACCCAGGTATGCCCAGGGCTTTTCGACAAGGGCAGAGAGGGCTTCGCCGTCCCTGGAATGGGTGGCGATAACCACCGCGGTATGGGCATCGATCTCCAGGCCGCCCAAAAGGGCATACAGATCGGGGCTCGCATGGAATGCC